>NZ_JAUBQS010000060.1:0-38843 GCF_036701355.1 Microcoleus sp. Pol12B3 | reverse complement strand
CAGCAATCGTTTGGGGGTTTTGTGTTGCCGAATCTATCTTCCTTTCTCTCTGCTTAAATATCTGCGGAATGTGGGCTTCAATCCGTTACATCCGTTAAACAATCCGTTGCCGAACATCCGTTACATCCGTTACATCCGTTACATCCGTTAAACAATCCGTTAAACAATCCATTGCCGAACATCCGTTAAACAATCCGTTGCCGAACTTCCTTCAATCCATTACATCCGTTATATCCGTTAAACAATCCGTTGCCGAACTTCCTTCAATCCGTTACATCCGTTAAACAATCCGTTGCCGAACTTCCTTCAATCCGTTACATCCGTTACATCCGTTAAACAATCCGTTGCCGAACTTACTTCCCCATCAGCGACTTATAGGCGGTCACCTTAAGATCAATCCCAGTAATATCTGTCCCCACAACAACAGCCACCGCTCCTAAATCCAAGGCTTTTTTAGCCATTTCCGGCCCCGATATCCCGCCTTCGCAGATAACGGGAACCTTAAGCTTTTCTACCATTTCCGCAAGCAAATCAAATCCCGGCGGCGAAAAATTTTCCGTCTGGGCAGTATAACCAAAAAGAGTAGTTGCTACAGTATCTGCACCAACTTCGGCTGCCGCGATCGCAGCTTCTATTGTATCTACATCCGCCATCACTAATTTGCCCAATTCACTGTGAATTCGCCCGATTAATGTCTTTAAGTCTTCGCCGCCAGCAGGACGGTTTCTCAGAGTAGCATCAACGGCGATAATATCGGCTCCAGAAGTGGCGATCGCCCGCGCGTCTTCAAACCGAGGAGTAATGTAAATCTCGCATCCCGGCAATTGCTGCTTCCAAATCCCAATTATGGGGGCGGATATCTGTTTTCGCACCGCCGCAATGTGAACCGGAGTGTCAATCCGCACGCCCGATGCACCTCGATTGATGGCGGTTCGAGCCATTGCCGCAATTACGATCGGATCGTGCAGCGGCGAATCAGCAGGTGCTTGACAAGAAACAATTAATCCTGTAGGAATTTGACAATTAATCATGACAATTGGGGATGGGGAATTGGTAATTGGGAATTACAAATTATACCAGTTCAAAAAAAAGAATGTAACTGTAGACCATATCCCAACCCAGATCCAATAAGTCATTCCAAAATCTAAAATCTAAAATCTAAAATTGTATTACCCATTACCAATCCCAGCCATTAAAGAAATAATTTTGTCCAGCAATTGCTCGGGGTGAATCGGTTTAGCTAAACAATCGTTAGCTCCCGCCGTCACGAAAGATATCTGATCTGGCGGAATTTCATTAGTGCTTAAAGCTAGAATCTTGATATTTTCAGTAGCGGGTTTTTGGCGCAGTTGGTGAATTATTTCGCAGCCATTCATACCGGGCAAACGCATATCGACAATCACAGCATTCGGTTGCAAAAGTTCAATTTGTTCCACCGCCGCCGAACCTTCAATCATCCACACCACTTGCAGTCCTGCTGCTGTCAGGATATCGCAAATGAGCATAGCAGTTTCTTCATCTTCTTCCACGAGTACGAGGCTGCCCCGCGAGGAATAATGCAGCGGTAAAGATGAATTAGATTTTTCATAGGTGAATTTTGTCGATTCATCTTTGGTTATAGTTTGGAGGGGTATAAAAACGGTAAAAGTAGAGCCGACATCAACTTTAGAGTTGACTTCGATCGCGCCGCCGTGAAGCTCTACTAACTGTTTAGTTAAAGCCAATCCCAGACCTGTGCCGCCGTATTCCCGGCGGTAGGGGGAATCCAACTGCTGGAATTTTTGAAACAAAAGCGATCGCTGATTTTCTGGAATTCCAATGCCAGTATCTTTGATTTGAAAAACAGCGGTACTGCCAGCAGGTGCAGTACCGGGCGGCCGCAATGCCGGCGTTCGATTTTTATCTTCTGTCACCCAAACTCGCAGGATGACTCGCCCGCCTTTGGGAGTAAACTTAATCGCATTTCCTAAAAGATTGAAGAGAATTTGTCTTAAGCGGCGCGGGTCAGCAATGAAGCGATCGCACTCTTGTTTTATCCGCTGTTCTTGCAGCAGTTCCACGCCTTTAGCGGCAGCTTTTTCTTTGAGGGCGTGCAGGCTCTGAGAAGCTAATTTAGAAAGTGAAAATTCACTAATTTTTAATATTGCTTTTCCCGCTTCTACTTGTGATAAATCTAAAATATCGTTAATTAATTCTAATAAGTGGTCGCCGCTGTCTCGGATAGTTTGCAGGTACTGTCGCTGCTTTTGCACCGGCACTTCTTTACTTCCAACTTTGCCGTAAGACCACCGCAGCAGCGTGTCGGAAATGCCGATGACGCAGGTGAGAGGAGTCCGCAATTCGTGGCTCATAGCTGCTAAAAATTCGCTCTTGGCGAGGCTGGCAGACTGGGCGGCGACCAGTGCATCGTGCAGTTCTTGCGTTCGCTCTATTACGCGCTGTTCTGAGGTGCGCTTTTGCTGCTGGACTTCTGCATAAAGTTCGGCTTGGTAAATGGCGATCGCCAAATGTTCTGCTATTTGTCGCAAAAATGTTTTTTTGCTTTCTTCCCACTCCCGAAAAGTACACTGGTGGGCAATTAGCAGTCCCCACAACTCGTCTTGAACGACGATCGGCACTAGCAACTTCGCCCGCACCTTCGCCCGCCGCATCAACTCTAAAAAACAAGGCTGCGAAGAGTAAGTTGTTTCCACATCCGCAACGCACAAAGCCAAACCTTTGCGATATTTCTCTCGGTCAATGACTCCATTGGTAAAACACTGCGCGTCTTCACTAAAATTCAATACAGACGAGATAGCATCGTTGGCTAAGGCTTCGTAGGTAACGCGACCTACATACAAGTAAGACCGGAAATTTTCTTGGATTTCGCCAGACCCAGAAACCGCCGCAGGTATTTCTTTAGCTAACTCGCCGTTGTGCGGCCCTGGTACTTTTTCAAATTGATAAATTAACAGGCGATCGACCTCCAAAAACTCTCGCACTCGCTCGACTGCTTTTGACAAAATTACAGGCAATTCCAAACTCTGGCGGATTTGAGTTGTCACCTGATTCAAAAGTCGCTCTTGTTCTAGCTGCTGCTGCAAAGCATCTTCTACAGGCTGACAAAATGAAATGCAAGGGCTGGCAATTTGTAATTGATTGACGGCTTCAGCAATTTGGCTTTGTAGCGTTTCTGGATCTATAACTTTGGGGGCGGATTTTCCCTCTATTTCTGTTTGGCTGTGTAGGGGCAGGTGATTATTTTGGCTGGCATTGGCAGCGAGAATATCCAGCAAATTTAGGGTGAATTCGCTTTGCAGAACGGCCGAATTGGTCTGTATATTTTTAATGGCTTGTTTGAGGGCACGAATGTCAATTTTCCACGAGGATGCGCCCGTTATTTCTGCGAGTTTGTCTGCGAGGGGAGAGAGGAAATTGGCGATCGCCCTAGGCTCGAAAGTCAACTGCACATTCAATTGCGAATGGAGATTTTTTTCGCTGTGCTTGTGTCCGTTTGTTGCGAACTCATCTAATAGATTACCCCGCAGCAGCGCGCTAAAATGCTCTGATACCAATGCTGCAAACCTTTCAGACGAATTTTCCCGATTTTGAAAATCAGCGATCGCATCGTCGGTGAGCCAAATCGCCCCTGGGATTTCAGCCATTTGCTGTAACAACTGGTAAGCAGCCTCAAAGGTTGCTAGCGGCAAAGTCCGATTTAAGGTTTTTGGTTTCAATCTAGATATTTTCCCGGTTTTTTTAAAGAACAAAATATGAATGCCCCTGTTGTGAGGACAGAACCTGGGACACAGCAGGCGCGGCCGATCCCAGAGACTTGAGATGAAGGTAGTCAGAAAGTAGTTAATAGAAGGCCTCGGAGGCAGAGAGCTAATTTCTCCCTATAGTTCTCATCTTTCTTCTGGGCGAGTGACCCGCGCTCCAGCGCTTTACGAGCGCGAAAGCGGTAGGAGGAAACGGGGGGAAGGGATACGGCTGTATAATCGATCGCTTCTGGTTGTGTTTGTGAACCGGGTTGTTGATGGAAACTAAGCAATTCCACTCCGATTGCTGGGGTGAAGTTAGCACGCGGCTTTGTTTTCTGAGCTGATTCGCCTAATGGCACGTCCTTAACCCAAATAAAAATGTTTAACCCTTAACGACAGAACAGGGAACTAGCTACGCATCCGCTTGGTGTCATTACTCAAAAAACCTAGACATCAAAGGTCTCAGGCTGGTCAACTGAAAATGAAGTTTTAGGCCCCAAGCCCAGTCACTTCCGTGCTGGGTCGTTGACTACTTTCAACAATCTTATTCCAGTATAATATTAATATATAATTTGTTAACTTGTACTTAACACTATCCGGGTAAATGAGCAATCCAACTCAACTCACCCCCGATTTCACGATCGGACATCTGCCGTGTCACGACTTCCAAGTGAGCGCTGCAACTCTAGGACAGGTAGTGGCTGAAAGATTTGAGCAAGAACCCGACCTGCCGGGAGTCATTATTACTCATGAATCACAGGTATTGGGCATGATTTCTCGCGTCAAATTTCGAGAGCAAATGAGTTTTCCCGATCGCGTAGAACTTTACGGGTCACACCCGATTCGAGCCTTGTTAGATTTTATTAGAATTCCGCCTTTACTGCTTTCGGAAAACTGGAAAGTTGATGATGCCGTCCAAGCGTCTTTCAACAGGCACAAAGACTTGATTTATGAACCGATTATTGTGGTAATGGAAGACCAAACCCACCGCCTTTTGGACGTTCATACTCTGGTGATAGCCCAGTCTCAACTGTTAGCGCAAGCTAACAAACTTATTCAAAAATACCGAGTAGAAAGACACAAGTATTTGGCGCTACTTCAACAAGAGCAGGCTAAGTTTCACGAATGTAACGAGCTTTTGAAAATCCACCAACGTCAAGCAGAAAAGTTTCATACCCATCCCACTTCCCAGCAAGTAGCACTGGTCAAACAAGCTGAAGAGATTGCTCAAATGAATCAGCGATTTGTGAGGATTGCGAAACTGATTTCTTCGGAAGGTCGCCAAGCGTTTCAAGCTACTTTTCAAGGTGCTAATTCTATTTGCAACAATACAGATAAAATTTTAGGCGTCGGCAAAGCAATAGCTAATGATTTAGAAACGGTTAACCGCACTTCTCGAACCATCCGGGAGGCGATCGAACAAGTCAGGTATTTAGCAGTACAGGTGGCTGTAGTTACCAATCAAATGGGAAGTCAGCCCAGCGGTCTGAGCAAAGTGAGTCTAGAAATTGGCAGACTGGCAAGTAAAACTTTTGAATTGGGGACTCAAATGGAGCAAATTGCCAGCCGGTTTAAACTTCGAGTTCACGAACTCACGGAGGCAGCAAGAGCGGGTGCTAATGTGGCTAAATCCGTGACGATCAAGATCGATCGCGCAGAAATGGCTCTGCTAGAGTTGGAAGAATTAATAGCGGAAAAAAATTTCAATTCATTGACCGCTATCCAAGAACCTTTGGGAGTGATAAAAAGTGTTACCCCTGATTCTTTAGTTCAAGAGATAGAACACGCCGAAGTAGCAGTTTCCGAGTTGGAAGACGTAGTTAAACATCAAGATTCCTCGCAATATCTGATTCAAAAAATTCAGCAGGCGCTGAAGTCCAAAAAGCCATAAAATCCCAGCCCGAATCTAATGAAATATTACCAGAGGAAAATAAGTAAAATCATAATAATAATTTACAATTATTCTATTTCAAGAATACTATTTGTTATACTGAAGGTGGGGAATTGTTAAATTCATTTGTAGGAAGGCTATTTAATTAGCCCCAAAAACCGATAAAAAGTTCCAAGAATAGTTGGAAGGACAGGTGATATTTATGAAAATCCTGCTGGTAGAAGATGACACAGTTACAGTCAGTTTGCTAACTCAAGCGCTGAACTCTCACAATTACAATGTGAATGCGGCAGCAGACGGTGAAACAGCGTTGCATTTGGTGCAGGCATACGATTACGACCTGATTGTTTTGGATGTGCTGATTCCTAAACTCGACGGCATTAGTTTGTGTCGAAAATTGCGATCGTCCGGCTGCCAAATGCCGATTTTACTGCTGACAGCGCTAGATAGCAGCAACGATCGAGTCCAAGGTTTAGAGGCGGGTGCAGACGATTATGTGGTCAAACCCTTTAATCTTGAAGAATTAATCGCTCGAATTAGGGCTTTGCTGCGCCGGGGTAAGGCAACTTTGTCGAGTACAAATTTAAGATGGGAAAAACTGCAAGTCAACCCGGACACTACGGAAGTAACTTATGCCGAAAAAGTGCTGCACTTGACTCCCAAAGAGTACAATTTGTTAGAACTTTTCCTGAGAAATCCTCGGCGCATTTTCAGTCGCAGCGCCATCCTCGATCGCATTTGGTCGGCCGGCGAATTTCCTCAAGAAGAAGCCGTTACCGCTCACATCAAGGGGCTGCGGCAGAAGCTGAAAGCAGCCGGGATGACAGTAGATTTAGTGGAAACCGTATACGGATTGGGCTATCGGCTCAAAAGTCTGCCGGAGGAGATTGAGAGCCAACAAGTTGGGCAGGAAACGGCAGAAACTGCTAAAACTCAAGAGACTTTATCTACTGAATCCAGCGGGTCGAGCCAGGAATTAAACAAAGACGAGCGCCGTCTCAAAGTCTTGAATGCGATTGCCCAAATGCGGGGAAATTTAAAAGCTAATTTTATCGAAAAGGTGGCGATATTCGATCGCGCGATCGCTCAACTGAACAACGGAAGCTTGGAAGGCGAAGTGCGGGAGGCAGCCCAGACCCAAGCTCACAAATTAGTCGGTTCTTTGGGAACGTTAGGCCTGCCAAAAGGTTCGGAAGTTGCGCGCCAGATAGAACATTTGTTCAAGGCTGAAAACATCTTGAAACCGGGGACGGCTCAGCAGATTGAGGGATTTCTGCATCAGCTCAAACAGATATTCGATCACCCGTCGCTCGAACCAGAAGGCGATTTGGTTCCTGCAGTTTCCCAAACGCGCCGAATGCTGATTGTTGATGATGATACTTTTGGGAGCGATCGACTCAAAACAGTAGCATCAGGTTCCGGCTTCCAGATAGAAGTTGCCAACTCTCCTCAAGCGGCAAGAAATGCGATTTCTCAACAGCCTCCCGACGCGATTTTGCTGGATTTGACATTTTCCCGATCTCAGGAAAACGGACTTTCTCTCTTAGCCGAACTCCGCAGTGAAAAGCCCGAAATTCCGGTGATGATTTTTAGCGGACACAATCAATTGAGCGATCGAATAGAAGTTGCTCGTTTGGGAGCTTCCGGCTTTTTGCACAAATCTATCCCCCCAGCAGATATACTCAAAGCAGTCGCCCAACTGCTCGACCAGACTGGCCCTGCTGAAGCTAAAGTTATGGTGGTAGACGATGACGTGCATCTATTAGCTGGACTGCAAGTGATTCTACAACCTTGGGGATTTCAAGTAACAACATTGGACGATCCCGAAAAGTTCTGGGAGGTACTCGAAACAACTTGTCCGGATTTGCTAATTTTAGATGTGGAGATGCCCGGTTACAGCGGTATCGAGCTGTGTTTGGCAGTTCGCAACGATTTGCGCTGGAGCAAGCTCCCCGTGCTATTTTTGACAGCTCATTCCGAGTCGGAAATCGTGCGCCAAATGTTTGTCGCAGGTGCTGACGACTACGTGAACAAGCCGATCGTCAAACCGGAATTAATTGCTCGCCTCCTGAATCGTTTGGAGCGGACTCAACTTAGAAACAGACTGGCTCAGGCAAAGCGCTAATCCCATTTTAGATTTAAACATTTAAAGAATTAAAGAATTGAAGAACTGGGAATGACTGATGAGATATGGGTTTCGAGCACGTACCTACAGTTGTATTCTTTTTTTTAAATGGGATAACTAAGAGCAAATAGGCAGTGCGTGTCCGAAACAAATCAGGAAGCCTTAGCCAAGACTTGGGGTTGTTAGATTCTGTGATTCTGACGCGGTGCTATTGATTGATGCTGGGCCGCCGATCGAGAACACAGGCTAATTTAGAGAAGTATTAATCAGATGAAAGCAATGGTATTGCCCTCAGACACAGGCACTTTCAATAACAGCGACTGCGAACTAATGTACGCCCCGGGTTCGATTCAACCTCACGGTATGCTTTTGGTTCTGGAATCTCCTGTGTGGAAAATTTTGCAAGTTAGCAACAATACTTTTGAGGAACTCGGCATTTACCCCGAAGAACTTTTGGGCAAATTTTTACATGAATTTGTCGAGGCTGAGGAAATAGAGGCTATAGAAAAAGCTTTATTTGAACACAGTCATCACTCTAACGGTATCAAATTATCCTTCAAAAGCCAAAACCGCCAGTCTTTTTTTCATGGAACGCTGCATCAATCTAGTTCAGCATTAATTCTTGAATTAGAGTCGGTTGTTTCCCCAAAAGCTAGCGATAGTTTTAATTGCTATCATTTAGTCCAAGAGCCGATCGACAAAATCCACAAAACACCCAACCTGCAAGTGCTGTGTCAGACAGCAGTGGAAGAAGTACGGAGGATGATCGGCTTCGATCGAGCGATCGTCTATCAATTTGATACCACCGGTGCGGGGGAAGTTGTCGCCGAAGACAAAGTAGAAAGTTTGGCTCCTTTATTGGGACTGCACTATCCGGCTACCGATATTCCTCCCCAGGCAAGAAAGCTGTTCAACATGAATTTAATTCGGTTTATTCCCGATATTAACTGTCAGCCGATAGAATTAATTCCTCACTGCAATCCGCTGACCGGTCTCCCCCTCAATCTGGGCTTCTCTTTGTTGAGAGCAGTTTCCCCTTGCCATGTTCAATATCTCAAAAATATGAACGTTGGCGCTAGCATGACCTTGACATTAATCAAAGATCGAAAACTCTGGGGATTGATCGCCTGTCACCACCCAACACGAAAGTATGTCAACTACGAAACAAGAAAGGCTTGCGAACTGCTAGCAAAGTTTGTGAATCTAGAACTTAGCTACAAACAAGATAGCGAAAATTGGGAATATGCAATTTATTTAAAAGAAAATTGCCATAAGTTTATTACCAAAATTTCTCAATCACACTGGTTTGTAGAAGGTTTACTTAAATCCGGAGATGAATTGCTGACCTTAGTGGGCGCTACTGGTGGAGTTGTGTGTGCAAATGAAAATTTAACAACCATCGGCCAAACCCCGGAAGTGCTAGAAATCGAAAACTTAATTGCTTGGATAAAAACTCAAATAAATAATGATATTTTTTATACAGATTCTCTCTCAAAACTGTATCCGCCCTCCCAGAAGTTTAAAGAAGTTGCTAGCGGTTTGCTGGTACTTGCCATGTCCGAGATGCAAAATTATTACATTTTGTGGTTCCGTCCAGAAACAATTCAAACTGTCAACTGGGCCGGCAAACCAGACGGGGAAATCGAAGTTAAACCGGATGGCAGCCGGCCGCTGTCTCCTCGCAATTCCTTTGACTTGTGGCAAGAAACTGTGAGGTTAAAATCTTTACCTTGGCAGCGGTGCGAAATCGAAATAGCCCGAGAACTACGGGTTGCTATTACTAGCATGGAGTTGCGGAAAACGAATCAGCAGCTTAACTTAGCTTTGTCGGCTACCAAAATCGGATTTTGGGACTGGGACTTGCAGAAAAATCGCATTGTTTGGTCGAGGGAACACGAAGAGTTGTTTGGGTTGGCCCCGGGAACTTTTGCGGGAACTTATCAAAGTTTTGCAGCTTGCATTCACCCAGAAGATTTAAAAAATACGGATAATACTATAAATCAGACCCTGGCCCAGCGAACAGATTACTTTCTGGAATACCGCGTGGTTTGGCCCGACGGCAGCATTCACTGGATCGAGGGAAAAGGTAAGTTTTTTTACAACGAAGCCGGCGATGCAGTGCGGATGGTGGGGACAGTTACAGAAATTACCGATCGCAAAGCTAGAGAATTGCAGTTGCGCCTGTTGGAATCAGCAGTCACCAATACTAACGACGCCGTGTTAATTACCGAAGCTGAACCGATTGAGGAACCGGGTCCGCGAATTATTTATGTCAACCCAGCTTTTACGCGGATGACCGGCTATACGCTAGAAGAAGTTGTGGGCAAAACGCCGCGCATCTTGCAAGGAGAAAAAACAGACCGCGCCAGTCTCCATCGAGTTCGGACAGCTTTGAAAACCTGGCAGCCTGTGCGGGTTGACTCGATCAATTACCGCAAAGACGGGACAGAATTTTGGGTAGAAATGAGCATTGTACCCATAGCGGACGAAAATGGTGAGTTTACTCACTGGGTCTCAGTGCACCGGGATATTAGCGATCGCAAACTTGCTGAAGCCGCCCTCCAACAGCTCAACGAACGGTTAGAAATGCGAGTTTTGCAGCGAACCAGAGAACTAGAAAGCTCTCAAGCAGAACTCCGGGAAAGCGAAGCTTTATTTCGCTCTCTGAGCGAGAGTTCCCCCGTGGGCATTTTCAAAATCGATACTGAGGGGAAATGTACTTATACAAATCCTCGCTGTCAAGCAATTGGTGGCTTCACACCAGCAGCAGCTTTAGGAAACGGCTGGATGCGGTTTGTTCACCGCAAAGACCTCAAACTAATTCTGTCTAAGTGGTCCCAATCGCAATCGCTAGATGGGGAATTTTCCTGCGAATTCCGCCACATCCAGCGAGACGGAACCATCCGGTTTTGTCGCCTGAAAACAGCTCCGATTTTTTCCGACAGATCTCAACTAATTGGTCACGTCGGCACAGTCACAGATGTCACAGAAAGTCGGGCAATTGAAAAAATGAAAAATGAGTTTATTTCGATTGTCAGCCACGAACTGCGAACGCCGCTTGCCTCCATTCGCGGTTCTTTAGGTTTGCTGGCGGCTGGGGTACTGAAAAATCGACCGGAAACTGCCAAACAGATGTTAGAAATCGCTTCGAGCGATACCGAACGGTTAGTGCGTTTGGTAAACGATATTCTCGACTTAGAGCGGCTCGATTCGAGCCAAGTTATCCTCGTCAAGCAGTGGTGCGATGCCCAGGTTTTGATGCGGAAGTCTGCAGAAGCTGTACTTTCTTTGGCTGCGGAAAATAATATTGATTTGTCGATTTTGCCCGAAACAGCCAAAATTTGGGCTGACCCTGACAGAATCGTTCAACTGCTGGTAAATTTGTTGAGCAATGCGATTAAATTCTCCGCTCCAGGGAGTACAGTCACTGTCAGGGTTGAAGATTTGGGCGATTCCCTACGGGATGGCTACGCTTCACGGGTTTTATTTGAAGTCAAAGATCGAGGGCGGGGGATTCCTGCAGATAAACTAGAAACTATCTTTGGACGGTTTCAACAAGTTGATGCTTCTGACTCCCGCCAAAAAGGAGGTACGGGTTTGGGTTTGGCTATCTGTCGCAGCATAGTACAGCAGCACGGCGGCAGAATTTGGGTCGAAAGTGTTGTCTCACAAGGCTGCAGTTTCTATTTCACAGTGCCTGCACCGTTGGAAGGCGAAGGGGGAC
This sequence comes from Microcoleus sp. Pol12B3, assembly GCF_036701355.1. Taxonomy (NCBI): domain Bacteria; kingdom Bacillati; phylum Cyanobacteriota; class Cyanophyceae; order Oscillatoriales; family Microcoleaceae; genus Microcoleus; species Microcoleus sp. Pol12B3. The sequence continues at coordinate 27,360 of NZ_JAUBQS010000060.1, read as the reverse complement.
AAAGTTTGGAGGTTTGAGATTGGTTCTACCGGAGTTCGCGAAACCTCAAGTTCCTGGCAACGCACGCGGGTAGGATGATTTTGGGAGGCTGATAGGGAGCATCTCAATGAAAGCAGCCAAGCCCAAAATTGGAGTTAGGAGCCAGGCGCCAGGAGGAAAGAGTCAGAAGGAAAGAGTCAGAAGTGTTTTTACAAATATGAGATGCTCCCGGCTGATAGGCCGATTTTTCTGTTCAGGGTTTCAGTAGGTGAGTGACAAAATATAGCAACCTCGCTCGATTAGGACGTTCTTAAGTGCTGAAACTCTTAATTTTATTGCTTCTTCCTTCTGCTATATCGGTCAAGAAACCCGGTTGATGAGCCAGGTTGCGAAAGTCCTTGTTCGGTTTACCATAATTCATTTAAAATTTGAGTTTTAATTATGTCACCAAAGCGCATTTTGGTCATCGATGATGAAAAAAACCTCTGCAGCGTGATTCAGGCCTGTCTGGAACATTTAGGCGGCTGGACGGTACTAAGCGCCCCCGACGGCAGCCAAGGATTGCTTTTAGCTGAAACTCACCTCCCTGACGCTATTCTGTTAGATGTGATGATGCCGGATATGGACGGACTTACTCTGTTTGGTTTGCTGCAAAACAATACTGCTACTCGGGGGATTCCGGTGATTTTCCTGACTGCTAAGGTGCAGGCGATGGATTTGAGCGAATTTGCTGATTTGGGGGTAGGGGGGGTGATTGCCAAACCTTTCGATCCTTTGAGTTTGGCACAGCAAGTGGCGGAAATTCTGGGTTGGGAACCGTTGTTTTAAAGTGGGGTAAAATACATCGCAGATAGCATATCAAACTCGGCATTTGAAACCCCTACTAGACAAACAAAGTCGGCCTTCTCCGACGGAAGAATCAAGGGCATTCAAGCTGAATGACCATCGAAAATCCGCTATCTCGTTCTCTTGATTCTTGCGAACATCACGAAATTGTTAGGAAACCGGGTTTCTGCATCCAGGAAAGTCCTAGTTTTTCCGGCTATGTTCATAATTTCCTCATTTTTTTGATTTAGCTTTGAGATGGATCGGTGATTGGTTAATTTAAACTCTGATTCCCTAGAAGTTCTAGAGATGATCTCAGGGAGTCGGGGTTTTTTGTTACCTGCAATGCCGATCGGCTATCACCGTATTTACAGCCAGAATAACTCCTCCAGAAGTTACACGCACTTGCCTCAAGAACGATTTTTTAAACCAGGAATCACAGATGCAGCCAAGTTTTTGGGTAAAAAACCAGGCTTCAGCCTGCTAATCCAAGATTTACGCAGATTTCCCTGAGAAAGCGGGTTTTTTAACCCAGGGTCACAGATGGAATCAAGTTTTTGGTTAAAAAACTAGGTTTTTGCCTAACTATTGTAATCTCTGCTTCGGCCAAAGTATATTTATCAAAAAAAATGATGGTCTTCATAATTTCCTCATATTTTTTAGATAAAGTTTACCCCAAGCTCTGGATCACAAGGTCGATCGCACTCTCAGCACCATTCCGCTGCCAAAGAGCGAACCTGTTGTCAGGAGAGTTGGGGAAAGTGACGGTACTTTCGATTAACTGGTGCCACAGCACCACCAACCTAAATAAGTCAGGATATAAGCCCTGCATACCAAACAAACCGGGTTTTTTAACCGGGAAAAACAGAGTTTCTGCGCCAGACCTCTAAGTGTTGGCAGGATAACTCAATGCTACAAAAATTAATAACTGAAGATGTGATTGGCGCTCTCGAATAATACCCCAAAAATAAGTCGGTCGTTTGCTCGAGAGCCAAACTCGCAATTGCCACTAATAGGCAAAGCCAAGTCTCAGTTAGTTTTTGAAAGAGTGTGGAGATTTTTAAATGTCTGATCGGCTATCTTATAAAGGTAACAACCAGATTCTGTGCTATTACGCAAATGTTACCAACCTAGTTCAGGTGGTTCGGATTGGGAACATTCCTAATTGGTACTTTGAAAGAGTGATGTTTCCGGGACAGCGACTGATGTTTGAAGCTGCTGCAGAAGCAGTCTTAGAAATTCACACTGGTAGGGTGCCATGTGCTATTTTATCCGACAAGATTCCCTGCTACGTGCTGCGGGTTATAGAAGAGGTAAGTTCCGAGTTTGAGCTGGCGATTACCGAAGAACAATTGGCGGTATTAGCCGGTTAAAATTCATGAGAAATCAGAGCAGATCGAGAACGACCGCAAAAATATTAGTTAACGAGTGTTTGGGGACAGGGAAAATGCAGAAAAATCTTGTCAATATTACCTTAGCTGTAGTCACAGAGGAAGTAGAAATTATCTTGGAGTCTTATCCGAAGCACCCCTACCAACAAGCTTTTTCGCCTTCGGGATTGCGACAAGATTTAATTGCTTATGTGCTCAGCCGAGTTCCTAATAGATATACTGCGCTCGACTCCAGCGAGTCTGTGTCAAACCAAACAGTTCAGGTTCGCTGTTCTTCAGAGCAGTTGCTGCACATAGAAAATTTGATTCATACTGGAATTCGCGAGGTGCTGCACAGCTATCAGAAGATAGATTACTGCCTGCCTGAAGAAGTTAAATTTGATTCGAGAGTTGCTAGTTGGTTTTGATAGTTTCTGGTAAATGAGGGAGACGCCGAGATTCTCGGCTCTCTCGGTTGGGCGAGGTGGAATTGTGTACTGACCGAAAGCATCCAGGATACAAGCCCCCGGATTCATTCCGAAAGCAGACTCAGGACCCAGAAATAAAAAACCTGTATCCGATAAAGGCGCCCCCGAATTTATCCGTGGGGTCAATGCTTAAATCTAAAATCTAAAATCTAAAATCTAAAATCGATTGACTTGATGCTTCAAGACTTTTGGTAATCGCAACAGCAGTTGCACGGGCCATTGGGATTGACAGCACAGCGCAGAATTTCCGATCGAGCATTAAAACGGCAGCTAGCATCTCCGATAACCCAGATGCCGCTTACAAAAGTTCTTTCCGTCGGCGGTGTGGCCGACTGCACGTACAGGGCAATTTTTTGCAGTCGGTAGCGGCCGGATTTGAGTTGATAGCGGTGGTGGCGTTCCAAAACAGCGTAGGTTTGTCCCTCTAAATCTAGATAGTTCCCCGGTTGTGGCGTCCAATCCAGCCGAATGCTACCTAAATATTGGCGGGGGTGAGAGAGAATCACCTCTACGGGTAAAGTATTTTGTTCCATGTGGCGGTGCGTTCGCGAACTGAACTAAAGGGGCAAATAGTGGGCTCAACCTACATCTTCTCGATCTAGAAAGATCAGTTTTTCTAGAGAGATTAATTTAGGTTGAGGCGCTAAACTTAACTATAGAACCTTTGGCGATCGGCTGATAGCCGACTTATCCTGGGATAGCCTAGTATCCAACACGGCTGGGAAATAAACTTCAACTCGCTTGAGCTAACTAAAGTTAAGTTCGATTAGGTTTTATAAAGCAGTACCCGCTGATGGTATCGCAACTCGCAGGTTTGATCGATACGCGGTTGAGATTCCTGAACTGATTTTAACGGTTTGCATGACTTGGGGTGCTTCGGGTGCGTTTGTACTGAGGACTTCAGTCCTGTGATTTGTATGAGGACTGAAGTCTTCAGTACAAACCAAACCGAATTTTTGGCAATCAAAATTCCCAAAAATATGCCATTCCTTCCATGATTCCCCAAGCGCAGGCAGAACCAGCTAAATAATGATTTGTAGTGCCAAATTCGCGATGCCATTCTAAGAGTTCTGACAGAGCATTAGCGACGATTACTCCCCGGACATCCTGTTCAAACATATTGATATCATTGCCAGAATCACCGCAAACTAATGTTGACTCAGATGGAATTTGTAGGCGCTTTTGTAAATAAGTAAGGGCATTACCTTTATTGCTAGTTTGCGGTAAAATATCCACATCACGATTGCTGCTAAAAATGATTTGAGCTGGCAGTCCCGATTCAGTTAACTTTTGCTGCAAAGTCTGGACAATCGAACTATTTTCTGCTGCTGGTTCCAAACAATAACTGATTTTCCAAGGATTTTGTTCTTTTAGGGATTGGGGTTTAAGCTGGGAAAACTGCTGAGCTAAAGAGGCGATCGCCATTTTATCCCAGTCTTGAGAAAGATATTCCGCCCAATCTAAGTCGAGGGTTCCGTCTTGGTAAATTTCGCTGCCTACACCTGCGATCAAATAGTCTGGTTCTAGCAGTTGCTTTTGGGCAATTAATTCGCAAGTTGAAGCATAAGAACGCCCGGTAGCGTAAACCAAACAAATTTGCGATCGCTGTGATTGCAAGCGCTGGTTGAAAACTTGAGTTGCTGCGTCATCTCCGACTAGCGTGTTGTCTAAATCTGTAACTAATAAAAACTTCATTTGGGGAATTAGTCAGGAGTCAGTAGTCTTCAGTCATTAGTGATTGGGAATTGCTCGCTTCCTAAAATAATTTTAACTATTTATAAGAATTTGTTAAACCAACTACATTTATAAGCAAGCTTATCGGTTAACATTGGCCAGATTTAATTTTCAATAAGTGGTGTGAGTTTTATGGTGAATAATGCAACCTCCGTTAAAGCTTTTTGGCTGTCTTTCTTGATTTCTGGTGCGGCAGTGCCTTTGGGGCCGATCTCCGCAACAGCTCAAATTCAGGATACCTCAACTCCAGAAGTTGCGCTAGAAGCGAGTGCCGTCCCGGAGGCTAACCCAGACGCAGCGCTGGCAGCAGGTAAGATTGAGATACCGCCGTTAGCGGCGATCGCCGCAGCAGAGACTAACTCAGCAGTCGATCCGGCTTTACCCGATACAGATGCAGCATGGGTGAATCGTGCTTTACCCGAAACAAATATAGCAACAGTCGATCCGGCTTTACCTCAAACAGGTGCAGCAGTCGATCCGGCTTTACCCGAAACAGGTGCAGCAGTCGATCCGGCTTTACCTGACACAGATGCAGAATGGGTTCATCCCGCTTTACCCCAAACAGATATAGCAACAGTCGACCGTACAACAACAGCCCCAGAAATAACAGAGGCAATTCGCGAATTGCCCCCAAAGAAGTTAGAAATTGCAAACTCTCCTCAGTCTCAACAAGTTGCTGAAGCCAGCAAAGTTGCCGACATCAGCAGCGAGACGGGCAGTGCTGATGACCTCAGCATACAAGAAGACGCAGCACAAGTCACCTCTGTTTCCCAACTGTCCGACGTGCGGCCGACAGATTGGGCTTTTCAAGCCTTGCAATCCTTAGTAGAAAGATACGGCTGCATTGCGGGATATCCAGACGGCACATTCCGAGGCAATCGAGCAATGACTCGGTATGAATTCGCCGCGGGATTAAACGCTTGCTTAGACCAAATTACCAAACAACTTGGCGGTTCTACTGGTAATTTAGTCAAGCGAGAAGATTTACTTGCTTTGCAAAGATTGCAAGAAGAATTTGCAGCAGAATTAGCTACATTGCGCGGTCGGGTAGATGCTTTAGAAGCCCGCACTGCCGAATTGGAAGCCAATCAATTTTCAACTACCACTAAATTAAACGCATTTGCTTGGTTTAACCTGACTGGAGCTTTTGCGAGCAAGCGAGTCCGAGTTGAAGCAACAAATGGAAATGCTGCTCCGCTCGATCGAGTAGCCGGACGCGATCCAGTCACCAACAGACCAATTGTGCAGAGAGTGGACGATGATCCAGAAATCACTTTCAGCCAATTAGTTTGGTTGACCCTCACTACTTCCTTTACAGGGAAAGACGAATTGATTACACAGCTAGCTGTAGGTAACGGCAATTCCCCAGCCAATCAATATACTTCTACGGGCCTGTTCAATACCTTTGGCACTCCTTTTCTCGACCAGACTGCTGGGGTGAATCCCAATGAAGTTACCCTGCGAGAACTTTCCTACCGGTTCCCGCTTAGCAACCGCTTCCAAGTAGTAGTCGGGCCGAGGATTAATTTCTACCGCTACTTTGACAACAATAAGTTTAACTTTTTCGTAGACGGTGCGAGCAGCTTTAATTCTAACAACAGCCCTTTGTTAAGCGCTACCAGACGGGGTGCCGGTGCTTTGGTTTTGTGGGATATCGGCCGCGCATTGAAACTGCGTTTTGGCTATTTGGGCGAGAGTACGGAATTTTTGCCCACTTCCGTGTTTAATTCCGCTTCCAATCCGTCTCAAGGCTTGTTTGGTGGGACAAATACGACTACAGCAGAATTAACATTCAGTCCGAGCGATCGGACTAATTTGCGTTTTCTGTACAGCCGTTCCAACATCCAGCAAATCGGTGGCTTAATTGGATCTCCTAACAGCAAGCCGTTAAACGGTGTGGCAGATGACGGTTTCGGCGGCCGCCTGGGCAATTCGACAGCAAATACTTATAGTTTCAATTTCGATTGGTTAGTCGCTCGCCGCTTTGGTCTTTTCGGCCGCTACGGTTACGCCGAAACTAATATATTTCCCAAGACTGACCGACCCGACGGCACGATCAAAAATCAATCTTATCAGTTAGGAGTTGCATTTCCCGATTTGTTCAAAGAAGGAGCTTTGCTTACGGTGTCATATTTAGTACCTTTTGACTTTACTGGCGGTCGGAGGTTTCTAGTTTCTGGCGGAGGAAATGGCGGTACGCAGTACGAAATTGAGGCAACTTATTATTTGCCTCTCACCGACCATATTTCGATCGTGCCAGCATTTTATGCGATCGGCAATGCCAATAATTTCGATAACAACCCGACAATTTTTGTGGGAAATTTGCGGACGCAGTTTAGTTTTTAAGTAAATTAGGGCTGCCTTGAACCTAATTATAGTATTTTTCAGTTGAGTCAGGTAAACATTAATAATGGGTAATGGGGTGCTGACTGAAGATTACTTGACTCAGTTGAAAACTGCTATATGTAAGGTATGCCTGAACCGCCTTACCGCGTTATATCAAATCTGTTAGCATCGGAATTATTCCTATCTCTCTTCTCGACCTCTGCGTGAATCAGCGTCAATCCCTTGTCATCTGCGGTTAATACATTCTCTTTTTTTAACCGCAGATACAGGCAGATAAACACAGATTAACGCAGATAAATTAGATCGATTCCGGTGACACCATCCATCCGTGATTGTTGACTGTTGACTGGATTTGACTATTGCGATGCAACCATAATTGATATTAGACTAGGGTGTCAAACCACTGATAGCAAATCCGCGCTTCCGGAGTCGGGCGTAAAATCGAGTCAACAGTCAACACTCAACCATCATTCAGTTTTTCGACCCCTCCTTCAACGGCCAATAGTCAACAGTCAACAGTCAACTATCATGAGGAGTGCAACCGGAATTGATATGATATCCTGATTAGCGTCGTCCTGATGTCAACGAATTGGAATTTCGATGATAAATTCAGTACCTTTACCGGGTTCCGAGAAGCACTGCAATTTGCCATTGTGTTTTTCAACGACAATTTGGTGCGAAATTGATAAGCCCAAACCAGTGCCTTTACCTACGGGTTTTGTGGTAAAAAACGGGTCAAACAAACGCACGATCTGATCTTCTGGAATGCCCAGACCGTTGTCTTTGATACGAATTAAAATGCTTTTGTCATCAATCGTTTCAGTTTGAATGGTAATAGTAGGAAAGATAGAAGTTCCGGTGTCTTTGGCTTGGCTGCTGCTTTCTTCCAAGGCGTCGATCGCATTTGCCAATACATTCATAAATACCTGATTTAACTGTCCGGGATGACAGTTTATTTGCGGCAGTTCTCCGTATTCTTTAATCACTTTAATGCCCTGCCAATTGGGTTTGGCTTTCAGTCTGCTGTTTAACATTAACAAGGTACTTTCTAAACCTTCGTGAATGTCGGCAGTCTTGATTTTAGCTTCGTCCGCCCGCGAAAAATTTCGGAGAGTTTGAATGATTTCTACAATTCGTTCGCATCCGGTCTGCATTGAATTGAGCAACTTGGGCAGATCTTCTGCTAGAAATTCTAAGTCTATATCATCGGCTTGTTGCTGAAGTTTTGCTGGGGGATTTGGGTACTCTTCTCGATACACCTGTACGATTTCTAATAAGTCTAGAACGTAGCCTCGGACGTGGCAGAGGTTGCCGGCGACAAAGCCAACTGGGTTGTTAATTTCGTGGGCAATTCCTGCTAGCACCTGTCCGAGGGAAGACATTTTTTCGGTTTGTACTAACTGCATTTGAGTTTGCTGCAACTCGCTCAAAGCTGTTTGCAGTTCTTGGGATTTTTGTCGATCGCGATCGGCGGCGGCGGCCCGTTCTTCCTCGACTCCGATCGCCCCGGCAATAATTCCGATCAGCTTGCAGTCGGCTTCTGTGGGCGCGATCGACTCAGTGTAGAGAAGGCACAGCGCACCCACGTAATTGCCGCCCAGCCGCACTGCTTGTCCCAGATAGCTTCGCAGTTGGTAGCGGATGACAGCAGGATCGGTTTGGGCGTAGATCGTGCTCTGCAAGTCAGGAATCGCAACAGCCCGATCGCTTCCTTTGCTGCATACGTCGGTGCAGATGTGGCCCTCGGCGCGATCGACCAGCGGGTAGTCAGGGGGCGCTTGCCAAGTCGCGATCGCCCGCAGGAGTTCGCCACCGACGTGGCTGTAGATGGCGCAGTTTCCGCCCAAAAGCTCACCGGCTAAGGATGTCAGCCGCTGGATGTTGTCAGCGGCGTCGGTGGTGAATCCCAAAAAGCACTCGTTGATTTTGCTGAGGCGGTACTCTGCTTGCCTGCGCGCCGTCATGTCGCGGGAGTTGATCACAATTCCTTTCACAGCGGGGTCTGCTAGCAAGTTGATGCCGACACCTTCAAGAAAACACCAAGAACCGTCAGCGCGACGGAATCGACCTTCTACGGCGATCGGATCGCCTGGATTTGCCATCAGTTTTTCGCCGTCGGAAATCACCGAGGGCAGGTCGTCAGGGTGGATCAAATCGAGAGCAATTCGATCGGCGAGTTCATCTGGTTCGTAGCCTAAAACTCTTTCTACAGAAGGGCTTTCGTAAACAATGCGACCGCTGGCGTCGAGAATAGTAATGATGTCGGAACTGTTGAGAATTAGCGATCGCCACTTAGCCTCATTTTGAAACAAAGCTGACTCGGCTTGTTTGCGATCGGTAATATCCTCTACCATTTGCAAAATAAACTGTGGCGTTCCCTGACTGCTGTCGATGACAGAGGCGCTGAGGCGTCCCCACCTGATGCTGCCGTCTTGGCGGAGGTAGCGCTTCTCGATTTGATAAGCTTCGCGGGAGCCCGCTGCCAACTCTTGGCGCAACTGGCGCGAAACTTGTGCGTCTTCCGGGTGCGTGCAGTCGTCGAGGCCGACACCGCGCAGTTGAGCTTCCGACCTCCCCAGCATAGCTTGAAATGCCGGATTAGTGGCGATCGCAACACCTTCGAGGGTAGCGACTACCATGCCGATCGCAGCGCGTTCAAAAATTGCCCGAAACCGCTGTTCGCTGTCTCGCAAAGCTGCATCCGCTGCCACTTCCTGGGTGATGTCCCGCCCCGCGACTGCCAAACCTTTGCGCGAACCGTCGGGGTTGAACAGCGGCACTTTCCGCACTTCAAACAAATTGCTGCCGCCTGTGGGCAAGGAGACAATTTGGCGGCTGGAGGTAAGAGTGCCTGCTTGCCAGGTGGTTTCGTCGGTTTCCTGCCAAGTTAGCAGGATTTCTCTGACTCTGGGATCGGCGGCGGCAGCGAGTTCGGCAGTAGTTTTCCCCTGGTAGTCTGCGGTTTCCCAGCCCAAAAGTTGGAGGGCGCAGTCGTTGGCAATCAGCCAGCGCCCCTCGCTGTCTGTAAGGTTGATCGCGTCGGGCACGGCATTAATCGCGGTTTTCAGCCAGTATTCTTGATTTCGCAGGGCTGCTTCGGCTTGTTTGCGATCGGCGATTTCGGCGACGGTTCCTTCGTAGTAAAGGAGTTCGCCATCTTCGTCGCGGACTTCGCGCACGTTTTCCGAGATCCAGGTAGTGCTGCCGTCTTGGCGGCGGACGCAGGACTCAAACTCTTTCAGGGAGCCATTTTTGCTGATTTCTGCCATGAAGGAAGCGCGGCGGGTGCGATCGGCGTAAAGGTTTTTTGCCGAACATTTTGCGATCAGTTCTGAGGGGGAATCATAGCCGTACATTCGGGCGAGTGCCTGGTTGGCACTGAGGTAGCGCCCGTCTGGGGCGGTTTGAAATATGCCTTCGGTGGCGTTTTCAAAGATGCTGCGGTATTTTGCCTCGGCTTGTTTGAGGGCTTCTTCTGCTTGGAAGCGATCGGTGATATCAGATTGGACGCCGATGAAGTGGGTAACGATCCCGCTGCTGTCGCGCACCGGCGAGATGGTGAGTTCGTTCCAGAAGGCGGTGCCGTCTTTGCGGTAGTTTTTGAGAACTACTTTGCAGTCATGCTGTTCTTTCAGGGCCACGCGGATTTGATCGACTGCAGCGCCATCGGTATCCGGGCCTTGCAGGAAGCGGCAGTTCTTCCCGATTATTTCGGTGCGATCGTAGCCTGTAATCCGCTCGAAAGCCGCGTTGCAGTAAACTATAGGCTTGTCCGGCCGGGTAGCGTCCGCGATCGCGATGCCGTTGCTGGTAGCTGCCAAGGCGCGATCGTACAGCCGAAATACTTCTTCTATTAAATTCGGTGTGCCGCCAGTACGAGTCGGCGATAGCGTTTCAGAAGGAATGCTTATATCTATCTGCATGAGTTTCTATAAATTGAGTTTATTGTAGATACCGACTGGCAGCACATTCTATAGTTTAACAGAATTGCCTGTTTTCCACAGGCAGAAGTTAGAAGGCTATTATGCAGAATTGGGGCGTTAAATTCTACCTCAAAAAATCTGGCTTCCCTCGTTTTTTTCCTCTTTGCTTCTGCCTTGTGCCTTCTACCTTCAAAGGAATCCTACTTGTTAATTTATAATAGCTCTCCCAGGGATCACTCTATCTTTGGTATGGTTTGCTTGGCAGGGTTTGGGCGGATTACAAGTTCGGGTATTTATTTTTTTAATTAAATAAAAATTACATCATCCGGCTCTCGTAAAAAAATTAATTAAATACTTTTTAGTTAAATGATTCAAACTCTTCTCTCAAACAAACCGAGGAAAAATTAATTTTGAACGAACACAGCAAGTTCTGAAATATCGTCGATCGCAAAAGTTGGTTCTAGGGCGAGACACTGAGGGCGATTGCCATATCCGTAAGCCGCCCAACAAACATCTATCCCAGCATTTTTAGCAAACAGCAAATCAATCGCTGTATCGCCAACCATTAAAATTTGACTGTTATCCAATTCCGGGAACAGTGGTTTAATAATTGAGTGAAAAACCGCCGGATTCGGTTTGATAATTCTTTCTCCATTATCACCTAAAATTAAATCAAAAAAACTGTGAATTTTCATTTTTTGCAGTAACAAATTCACAAAACTAATGTGTTTGTTGCTGAAAACTCCCAGGCTCAATCCCGACTGACGCGCCAACTGCAAAACTTGATTTGTCCCGGTAAATAACTCTACCTGCTTTTCCCCTTCCGTCCGATAATAAGAGCGGTAAGTTTCAACCCATTCAGGAATTGCGCTTTCCTCGATCGCCGGATGGAGGATTTTAAAAGTATTTGGTAAATTGATGCCGATCGTACCTATAATAGTATCAGCAGCCGGCGGGCTAATATTGTAATTTTCAAAAGTTTTGGTAAAGCAAAAGACAATAGCTTTGTGAGTGATTGCCAAAGTGCCGTCGAAGTCAAAAATAATTAACTTGTACTGACTCATATTCCTTGAAAATTTTTATATAGCAACCGGAGGTTTTCCCTGAAATCATAGCATTATTAATCTCTAAGCTACCAATTATAAGTATAAATTTTAAAACTTCAAGAGGTCAACATGAGTGTAACCGAAAAATCAGAAATTCTAGCAACAGATTTCCCAGACCACACTCAATCACCAGACTCCGACGGTACTTTTGTAAAAAAATATTATAACACCCTCACAACATCCTGTTAACAACATCAATTCGACCCATTTTAGACCAAGTTCATCCCGACGGGCAATACTGCATCGGTAAAGATTCCGGTATTTATTGGCGAGTTGCCGAACTCCCGGAACCGCGCGAAAGAGCAGCCCAAGCACCTGATTAATTTTACGTGTCCGAAATGCCGCCAACTCTTGACGAAAATCTGCGCCGTTCCTATGTAATGTGGCGGGAATTAATGCCGCCTCTGATTGTACTTGAATTTGTTTATAGCCATAGCTGTCAAGAAAAAAATAGGACTCCTCGCCAAGGCCAAATCTGGATTTACGAGCGGATAATTCGACCTGCATTTACGGAATTTATGAAGTCAAAAAGGCACAAGTTGAAGGGTATCATTCGGTAGAGGAGTGGTTCGAGTTAGTCCCACAAAATCAGCGCGGACATTACCCTATCGCACAAATACGAGTGGAATTAGGCATTTGGCAAGGGGTTGATCGGGGCGTAGAGTTGCCTTGGCTGCGATGGTGGGATGCTTCGGGGAATTTGCTGGCGGCCGAGGAACGGGCAGAACAAGCCGAATTGGCGACACAACGAGAACGACAAAGGCGCATAGAAGCTGAGCTGCGAATTCAAGCTTTAGAAGCGCGTTTGCCAGAGTTAGAATGTGGGTAATACAATTTTAGATTTTAGATTTTAGATTGGCGATGACTGAGGACTATCGGGGTTGAGATCTTCATAAGTCATTCGCAATTCTTCAATCAAAAATCTAAATTCGCATAAGTCGCGGATGCCGGTAGAGACACGGCAATTCAGTCTCCCTAGGAATATCATGTGCTGTAAAAACCCGATCGCCTAGCAGCCTCCTCAGAAACGATATAAACATTCATCGGTTATTATCAAAAATTTGCGTATATTAACTTAAGTATTGCATCACTTTTTGTGTAAGTCCTATGGCACTAATTGTTCAGAAATATGGCGGAACCTCGGTTGGCACAGTCGATCGCATTTTGGAAGTAGCCCGACGAGTTGTAAAAACAGCACAGCTCGGCAACTCTCTCGTTGTCGTACTTTCGGCGATGGGCAAAACCACCGACGGTTTAGTTAAACTAGCCAAGGAAATTTCCGCAAATCCCAACAAGCGGGAAATGGATATGTTGCTCTCCACTGGGGAACAAGTCTCGATCGCACTTTTGAGCATGGCATTGCAAGAAATGGGACAGCCGGCAATTTCCCTCACCGGCGCCCAAGTCGGCATTGTCACCGAAGCCGCCCACACCCGCGCCCGGATTTTGCGAATTGACCCAAATCGGCTTGAAAGCCAGTTAAAAAGCGGTAAAGTCGTTGTGGTGGCGGGTTTCCAAGGCATCGCCGATGCCGGAGAATTGGAAATTACCACCTTGGGCCGTGGCGGTTCCGACACAACCGCAGTGGCCCTGGCAGCAGCGCTGCGGGCCGACAGATGCGAAATTTATACCGACGTTCCCGGAATTCTGACTACAGATCCGCGCTTGGTTGCCGACGCGCAATTGATGGACGAAATCACTTGCGACGAAATGCTGGAATTGGCGAGTTTGGGCGCAAAAGTCCTCCACCCGCGCGCGGTAGAAATTGCCAAGAATTACGGCGTGCCGCTGGTAGTGCTTTCTAGCTGGAGTGACGCCCCCGGTACGCGGGTAGTGTCCCCCCCACCGCAACCCCGTCCTTTGGAGGGCTTGGAGCTCGCAAAAGCGGTGGATGCGGTGGAATTTGACTTAGATCAGGCGGGGGTGTCGCTGCTGCGTTTGCCCGATCGCCCCGGCGTAGCAGCGCGATTGTTTGGTGCGATCGCGCAGCAAAACCTCGATGTAGACTTAATTATCCAGTCAATTCATGAAGGAAATACTAACGATATTGCCTTCACAGTGACGCGAAAATCTCTGCAACAAGCCGCCGCCGTTGCAGATGCAATTATCCCCGCCCTCGGCAAGAATTCTCGCCCAGAATTGGGAGAACCGGAAGTGAAAGCAGAAGAGCGGCCAATAGCTAAAGTTAGCATTGCGGGTGCGGGAATGATCGGTCGTCCGAGGGTAGCCGCGCAGATGTTTAAGACTTTAGCGGATGCGGGAATTAACATTCAAATGATTTCCACTTCCGAGGTAAAAGTTAGTTGTGCGATCGATGCCGAAGATTGCGATCGGGCCGTTGCCGAACTCTGCAAAACATTTGATGTCGCCAACTCCCCTATTGGGCTGCGTTCATCATCCCACAAACCGCCTGCAGTCCGCGCCGTTGCGTTGGATCTCAATCAAGCGCGTCTAGCAATTCGCCAATTGCCCGATCGACCCGGAGTAGCAGCAAAACTGTTCGGACTTTTAGCCGAGGAAAATATCAGCGTAGATACAATCATTCAATCGCAGCGCTGCCACAATATTGACGGCATATTAACTCGCGACATTGCATTTACCGTCGCACAAATTGACGCAGAAGCTGCTAAAAACGCCCTCGAAAAAGCCGCCCCCGAATTCGGATGGGGCGAAGTAGCAGTCGATACACAAATAGCCAAAGTTAGCGTTGTCGGTTCCGGGATGGTAGCGCATCCGGGAGTAGCGGCAAGGATGTTTGAAGCGCTTTCCCGCCAGCAAATCAACATTCAAATGATTGCCACTTCTGAGATTAAAATTAGCTGCGTTGTGGATGAGGAACAAGGTGTAACTGCTTTGAAGGCAATTCACGCAGCCTTTGAACTTGCCGGCACCGAAAAAATCCAAGTACCCGCCTAATCAAGTAGGGAAACGGCACTGCCGTGTCCTTACAAAAATCGAGGAGACGGCAATGCCGTTTCCCTACCTCAATTAATTGTAGGGAAACGGCATTGCCGTCTCCTAACTTTGGGTAACTTTAGTCCTTATCTTCAGCTTCTTGTGAAATTAAAGTAATTGCTTGATTAATAAGTGCCTCTTGATTCACTAACTGCGACAATTCTCTTGGTTCATAACGCCCTTCTTCCACTTCTAGGGAAGCTTTGTTAATAGCTTGTCTATACGCCATTTCTAAAACAATGAGTAACTCTTCTAGAGGTAAGTAAAATCCCGCGCCTCTCGGTCGCTTATTTTCCTCCTGAATTTCTAGAACCGAGTTCCGAATCGAGATATCCCAAGAGCGAGTTGTGCGATTTTCAGCTTGCTGTTTAATCAGATGCAATAGTAAAATCACTGCATAGCTGCGAATAGTTTTAATGATGTCTTTTTTGCTCATTTCTTCTAGTTCTTCAACTATAGCTAATGACCCAGGTATATCCCCTTTTAGCAGTAAGCTTTTTAAGGTGAGTAATTCTTCCATGACGACTATATCTATCTTGGGTGACTTATATTATAGCTCAAAGTTAGGGCTAGGTTAATGCTAAAATTGTTTAATAACAAAATTAATCTCAAGTAATAGTGTTAATTAGAGTCCCAACTGATTGCAGAAGTCGGGAGTCGGGACATCTATGTAGTTCCTTCTTTTCATCATAGAATAAGTTTTGACTTAATATTTCTTTTGCGATCGCCTCCACCACCGGTACACAAACCGAGTTCCCAATTTGCTTGTAACTTTCCCCCGCACTCGGATAACTCTTAAAATCTTCAGGAAAACCCATAAGACGGTAACATTCCTTCAGCGTCAATTTTCTCACCATATCTTGCTCAGGAATGTAGATAAAAAATCTGCCAGAGGTTTCTTGCGAAGGAATAGTCGGATGCACTCCATCTACCGAATAAATCCGATTAGGCTGTCTGTGAACTCTCGATAAATGTTCTGTATTGGGCCTGACGCCAGTTTTCCAAGTACCTTTATTTCTGTAACCTACAAACAAAAGTCCCGAATCTTGCTTTCTCGGATAATCAATTAAAGTATACTCTGATTTGTCCAATATTTCAAAATCCCCTGTCTCGTCTAGAAATTCCCTGAGTTGCGGAGGAAACTTACTTTTAAGTCTAGAAAAATTGAATTCTTTACCTTTAGTTGCAATAATGAATATTCTTTCACGATGTTGAGGAATTCCAAAGTCTTTAGCATTCAGCATTTTGTAATTCACGCTGTATCCCAAATCTTCCAGACTGGCAATAATTACTTTTAAGGTATTTCCCTTGTCATGATGGATTAAGTGCTTGACATTTTCGAGGACAATTACTTGAGGTTGCTTTATTTTAATAATTTTACCAATCTCAAAAAATAGCGTGCCTCTAGTATCTTCAAAACCCTGCTTTTTGCCACAGATGCTAAAAGGTTGGCACGGAAACCCGGCGACTAAAACATCAAAGTCTGCTAACTCGACGGGATTAATTTTACTGATATCTCCAAAAGGAACCTCGCCGAAGTTTTCTGTGTAAACTTGTCGGCATTTGCTGTTTATCTCGCAGGAAAAAACGCATTCAAAGCCAAATTTTTCAAACCCTTGTCTGAAACCTCCAATTCCTGAAAATAAATCTATAAATTTCATCTATAACTTAATGTAAAATTTGACTCAAATTTATGGTAACATATTTGGTTTGTCTCTCTTCTTTTACTCTGCGTTATTTGCGCTCTCTGCGGTTAATTCTATCAAGTTCAACAAGTCTTGTGACAGTCCTCAATCTTATACCACTCATTAAAAGTCGCAGCAGCCACCGCCGGACACGGCAATGCCCTGTCCCCACAGATATAGGATAGAATGTCGATCGCCCGAAACTTCCTCCGCATTCAACCAAGCAACCTGCCAAACTTGTCCCGCAGCCGACTAAACTAGAAATAGCAGAAGAAATTACAGTTATTGTTTACTTCCTTTCACCAACCATGAGTCAAACCTTGGAAAATCTCACCGCCATCGATGACAAGCTATCCAAACGCCACATCGACCTCGATCCGGGTGGCTACTTCATCATTTATCTCGATCGCGAAACCAGCTTAATCTGTGCCAAACATTTCACCAACATCATCGACGATCGAGGCCTCGCCGTCGATCCCGAAACTGGTAAACCTATCCCCGCCCGCGGCAAAGTAGAACGCACGCAATCCACAGTTTTTAGCGGCAGAACCGCCAAAGAGCTTTGTGTCAAAATCTTAGAAGAAACCCGCCCCAGCCCGGTGACAATGTTAGATCACGCGGCTTATCTGGGACGGGAGTTTGTACGGGCAGAAATTGCATTGTTGAGCGATCGAGAATACGTTCAAGATTAGTGCAGCCCTGCCTTAATTTCTTGACAAAACGGCAACCGATCGAATTTATCAGCACCCGATCACGAAAAACCTTGATACCAGAAATAAGTCACCATCGGAATCACTGTCGCCAACACCAACAGCACAACCACAACAACTGTGGCATTGCCTCGATCTGTTTCTTCAGCTTTTTTAAAGGTGCCTTCAACTTGAATGTTGTCAACAACTTCAGGAGGGCCCGGATCGGGTTCGCCCGACAAAACAGTTGCAATGCGCGTACTTGCAGCCGAAAATGCCTCGTTGTATTTATTGGCTTCCCGCAGCGGCACTTGCACGGTTTCCCCAGCTACACTCTGGGCAATTTCATCGGTTAGCAGGGATTTAACCCCTTCGCCGGTGCGAATTGCTGCACTGTTGGTAACAGTGTCGAGAACGAGTAAAATTTGATTAGTCTGGTCTTCTTTTGCGGGAAACCACTGTTCAAACAGTTGGTCGGTAAAAGTGGCAGCCGTTTCGCCGTAGTCTAAGCGGTGGATGGTGACAAATCTGACTTGTTTCCCTGTTTTGTTTTCCAGGTTGTCGAGCACGCTGCTGATATTGCTTTCGCTGCTGCGGCTGAGTACGTCGCCTTTGTCGAACACCCAAGTTCGATCGCCCGTCGACAACACGGGCATTTCGTAAACGCCAGTCGCCAATGCCGGCAATACCGCCATCTGGGATGCGATTAGGGCGATCGCGATCGTCGCCGCCAAAGGTTGGAGATATTTTCTCCAGTTAAATAATTGCTTCAGGAGTCGGGTCATGAGGTTAACCGTAAAACTGACTTTTTTCCAAAAATACTATAGAAACCCCCGTAAAATTCATTTTATGCAGGGCAATATTTACAATTAGCTCGCCAGTGGAACTCCCCGCCCGATTATTTTAGGATTCTAACTATGGAACCAGCAGACACTTATAAAGGTTGGATTATTCAATCCCAGAAAGTCTTCTACGTCGAGGTTTGGGATAGTCGCGGCAACCGCCACGTAGCCGTCCAAAATGCCAAGACTGAGGAGGAAGCTTTGGAATTGGCCAAAAAGTGGATAGACAAATATGAGTCAAAACCCGGAAGAATGGCGATCGACGTACCCCATCCTTTCGGAGACATGATCGATATGCCATTTTAATTCAGTTGACTGTTGACTGTTGACTGTTAACAGTTAACATTACAGCTTGTCGGGTACTCTACTAGAGACAAAACCTCTTCAAATCGAGCAATTATTGCAACTGACACATCAGAAGAATAGGCCAGTTGCGTTTCGGACTGCATTTGTCATCAGCAGATAAAGTTACGAAATTCCTCGCAATTTCCGCGTATTTTCCACTAAACTCCGAGCAAATTCGTCGAACCTTTCAGACAGTTTTTCATCCAACAATTTACCATCAGGACTAAAAGCTTTCCAAGCTTGTCCGATCGCAATTTGTTCTGGAATGACCCAAGCGTGCACCCATCTTAAAATCACGCGCAAATCGTTGAGTGCGTTGTTGTTAACTTGCCCTCCCAAAACGCTAATCCCACCCGCAACTTTCCCGTCCAAATGCTCAAAACTCATCAAATCCAGGGCATTCTTGAGAGCACCGCTGACGCTACCGTGATACTCCGGCGTTGCCAAAATCAAAGCGTCGGCTTGCTTAACCGCATTCTGCAGCTTTTCCACATCGGGGTAATCGATATAATCATTCTCACCATTGCAGAATGGCAGATTGAGCGATCGCAAATCGAATATTTCAACTTCCGCGCCCAGGGCCTGCGCCCGTTCTGCTGCCACCTTCAACGCTAACTGGCTGTAGGAGCCAGCCCGCAAACTTCCACCAATACCGACAATTTTTACCATAAAGCTTAAAAACAATAACTGCTTCTCTAACACGTACTCATTACGAGTATGATTAACATAGCAAGTTCGATCGGCAACTGTCAATCGATTTTAGATTTTAGATTTACGCACGTGGCCGAGAAGCCGGGTTTTTGCCACAATTTTTGGAAAAAGCCACAGATTTGGGGGAAAAACCGGTTTCTGAGTCGCACTGCTCTTCAAAAACGGGCCCGAGAAACCCGGTTTCTTGAAAAGCAGTGGATTCAAAACCCCCCTCTTGAGGGGTCTCTTGAGATCCAGGGAGAGATAAACCCATTCAACACTCGCCCTCTTGTTAAAATAAATGAACGTAGCAAACCACAAGCGGTCAATCTTGGCAGTCTTCAACCTTGGGCAAAGCAATATGAAAAATTCTTGGAAACACGCATGGCTGGGGCATCTAGCTGTAAACAAAGACAAATCGAGCCAGAATCCTAAAAAATCAATTTCAGGACGGAATCTTTGGCGCATCCTGGGCAGTTTGGTGATTTCTCAAGGAATATTGCTCTCGACCCCGGTGTTTGCCGAGAGCGCGCCAAACACCATGAGTTACAGCCAACTGATCGACAACATAGAAAAAGGGCAAGTCAGTAAAATCGAAGTAGACGAAACTCAAAAAATTGCCAAGGTTAGGCTAAAAAATCAAAAAAGCGATCAAACCCAATCAGTTAGTCTGTTCGACTACAACAACCGAGAACTGTACTCCCAAATCCGCGCCAAAAAGATTGACTTTGAAGTCAAACAAACAGCCGACAACGCCGCCGCAGTCAGTTTAGTAGTAAACTTGCTAGTGATTTTTGCAGTGTTGGCAGTGCTGATGGCAATCCTGCGCCGATCGACACAATCTCAAGGAAATGCCATGAACTTCGGCAAATCCAGAGCCCGTTTCCAAATGGAAGCCAAAACCGGCGTGATGTTCGACGACGTTGCAGGCATCGAAGAAGCTAAAGAAGAACTGCAAGAAGTCGTAACCTTCCTCAAAAAACCCGAACGCTTCAACGCCATCGGCGCCAAAATTCCCAGAGGAGTTCTGTTAATCGGGCCTCCAGGAACCGGCAAAACAATGCTGGCAAAAGCCATCGCAGGCGAAGCAGCCGTCCCCTTCTTCAGCATCTCCGGTTCGGAATTTGTAGAAATGTTTGTCGGAGTTGGCGCCTCCCGCGTCCGCGACTTGTTCCGCAAAGCTAAAGAAAATGCCCCCTGCATCGTCTTCATCGACGAAATAGACGCCGTAGGAAGGCAGCGCGGCGCTGGTATCGGCGGCGGCAACGACGAACGCGAACAAACTCTCAACCAGTTGCTGACAGAAATGGACGGCTTTGAGGGTAACAGCGGTGTGATTGTGATTGCAGCTACTAATCGGCCGGACGTTCTCGATACCGCCCTGCTGCGGCCCGGCAGGTTCGATCGTCAAGTAACGGTAGATTTACCCAGTTACAAAGGGCGTTTGGGGATTTTGCAAGTTCACGCGCGCAACAAAAAACTCGACCCAGAAGTTGCCCTAGATACGATCGCCCGCCGCACTCCCGGCTTTTCCGGCGCCGACTTGGCAAACTTGCTCAACGAAGCAGCAATTCTTACCGCGAGGCGTCGCAAAGACACGATTAGTAACTTAGAAGTTCACGACGCGATCGACCGGATCACGATCGGGCTTACCCTCAACCCGCTGCTCGACAGCAAGAAAAAGTGGATGACAGCGTACCACGAAGTCGGACACGCCCTAGTCGCGACCATGCTCAAAAATGCCGATCCAGTTGAAAAAGTAACGATTATTCCGCGTTCCGGCGGCATCGAAGGCTTCACTAGCTTTGTGCTCGACGACGAAATGCTCGACAGCGAAGGTTTGAGGAGTCGGGCTTTGCTGTTAAACCGAATTAAAGTAGCTTTGGGGGGACGGGCGGCGGAAGCAGAAATTTATGGCGATGCTGAAATCGACACTGGTGCCGGTAGCGATCTCAAAAAAGTTAGCAGTCTCGCGAGGGAAATGGTAACGCTTTATGGAATGTCGGATTTGGGGCCTGTGGCTTTGGAAAGTCCGAACAATGAGGTGTTTTTAGGCCAGAATTGGAATTCGCGATCCGAGTATTCCGAAGACATGGCAATTAAGATCGATCGGCAAGTCCGGGAAATTGCCTTTGAGTGCTACGAAGAAGCTCGCCGAATTATCCGCGAAAATCGCGCTTTGGTAGACAAACTTGTCGAAGCGCTGTTGGATGAGGAAACGATCGACGGCGATGAATTCCGCCAAATTGTCGAGCGGTACACCGAGTTGACCAAAAAAGAGTTGGCACCAACGTAAAGATTCATTAGTTATTCAAGTTTGTAGTGATGACTTGATTCCTCATTCCCGAAAAAATCAGGACTTTAGTCATTACTACAAACCAAAAAAAATGACTGCTAACTAATGACAAATTAAGATTGTTGCGCGTACATTTCCCGGAGTACCAAAGCCGGGTCAACCCAGCGGCCGCCGTACTTCAGTCCCCAGTGCAAGTGAGGTCCACTCGTGCGGCCAGTCATCCCAACTCTGGCAATTCTCGCACCTGCAGGCACTGTTTGACCTTGCCAAATTTGCACGGTACCTTCGCTATCGGTATAATAACGCCCGCCGTTAGCTGTTAGCACTCGGCCTCTGAGGTGACAGTAGATGTGTTCCCAATTTCCCGATCGCACCACCATACCAGTGCCGCACCGGCCATCTTCCCAAACTTCCACAATTTGGCCGCCCCACCAATTGCGGATATAGCTGCCTTCCGGGGCCGCCATGTCCAAACCGTAATGAAAATCCCCGCCACGGGGGCCGAAGGCGGAAGTGTATGTTTCAAAGTTTTCGACTGGAAAAGAAGCTTCTTGCCACAAATTACCCGTCGCTACTCTGCTTGGTAAGCCTGACTGAGCTTTGACTACCTGCTGCTGAAAATAAGGGCCGATCAACACAATGCCGATCGAAAGTGCCAGCAGCAGCATCTGTCTGAAACGAAAAAAGCGTTTTACCGTCAGCGGGCCTCTAGAGTCTTGCAGGATTTTTTTCACGGCTCAAAGTTAAATGTGTGTGGGAGTTTGCGTTGTCTGTTAGGCTCACATTTTGCACCCTTGTCAGTCAATAAAGCTTTCCGGGGCGGGCTTTCCGTCCCACCAAAAAAATCATTCTTTGTGGAACGGGCATCTTCCCCGTTTCTGAGTTTCTGAGAAGGGTGCAAGATGTAAGTTATGCCAATTCGCTGCAAGATTGGCTTTGAGCTCTACTCGCGATCGCGAATCAGTTTAATAACAACGTGTATCTTACTCCATCCAAAACCCGTGTCAAGGCTTCCGGGTAAATGCCCGGGGGCGATAAAAAAAAATTGGCCTGGGAATTCGTGCTGCGGTTGAATTCGATCGAGCTTTTGCTTGAGACTATAGTTAAGTTCGGGGATTTTGGATGACATCCAAAATCTTAAATTCATCACCAACATCAAGCAATGCTTACTGAAATTTTTCCCTTTAGTTTTGCCATAGACGCAACTGCCATCGCTGGTGCGTCCTTGTGGTCTTTGGCCCTGTACTGGGGCCTGTCGCCCGTGACAGAATGGGTAATCCTGCAACTCAACCGCTGGATGAATTTTGCCGAGAGATCCCTCTACACCTCGGAAGCCGAGTTTGAAAGAACCCGCCAAGCCAGAGAAGCCCAAAATGCCTTTTACGCTTCCCTGTTGAGCATTCTGCCCTTTTTAATTGTGGGCGGATTGTGCAATTGGGGCGTGGAATTGTCTCTGGGCACTGGTTGGGCGGTATCTATGGGTACGATCGCCTGTATTGGCGGCGGCGTGTACGAACTCGGCCGCCGTGACGGTCAATCTTAGGCGGTTTTAGATTGTGGATTTTGGATTTTGGATTGCTCAAGATATTCTGAGATTTACCAGCCTCTAGAATTGATCGTAATCTCAAATCCAAAACTCCAACTCTCAAATAAATATGACATTTCCCGTTTATTTATCGATCGCGCCTCAAACAAAATTAGCAATGTATTTTAACCGTAATTTGACTCAGGATGTTTACCCAAAAGTCGCAGTTGCCGTTCAGTAGCGGTAGCGAGAATTTCGGGATTGAACTGCCACGGCCAAGGCGAAAATTTCTGCGCGATGTTGCGGTGGGAATAATGCACTTGCAGTAAGTAGCGAGTTCCATCTGTCGTCGTATTTTTGCCGCCGGAGTGCCAAATTTCACTGCGGAAAAACAGCACATCTCCTGCTTTGCACAAAACTGGTTCTGGGGAGTGTCCGTTCCAAGTTTCTTCCCCGCGATCGGGTTTTCTACCAGATTTGTGACTGCCAGGAATAATGTAGGTAGGACATAGGTCTTCAGCGATGTCGCTGAGATAGAAATGGGCTGTACAAATCCATACTGGCAGTTGAAAAGTGCGATCGCCAAACACGCTTTCGGGCACGGGTACAAACACCTGATCGACGTGGACGCGCCAACCATCATAACCGGGCCCGCTTTTCCATGCAGTCATGCCGATAATATGGCAATCGCTGCCCATTAATGCTTCGGCTAATTCAATTATACCCGGTCGATCGGCATAGGAGAGCCACAGGCGATCGCGATTAAAAACGCACTTAAAATGCTGGTTCAATTCACTCCAACTGCTACCATCGAGTCCGAAGGGTTGCAGGCGATCGAGTGCTTCTTTGGTTTGCGCCACTTCCGACGGACTGAGTACACCAGGAATCAGCGCAAAACCATCTTCATGCACTGCTTCTGCTAGACCTGCGGTATCGAAAAGATCCCAAATCTTTTGCCGATAGCTGAAAACTTCCCTTAACGTGCTTGCGTTCATAATTTAAAAAGTAAAATTATTAACTGTTATTAAATTAACACTTATTCTGCTCGATACTTGCATACTATGAAACCAGCCACCCGGTTTATTGGTACATCAGGACTTACACAAGATTTAATTATGTAGACACGCACTGCTCACATTACGTCTGATTTGGGAATAAATTAAATGAAATACCAACCCGAACCAACATCATTAAATCAAGCCCGTGCCGCCTTCCAAAAAATCTGGGGATACGACGACTTTCGACCACCGCAAGGAGAAATCGTCGGTAGTTTATTAGCCGGAAAAGATACAATTATAATTATGCCGACAGGTGGCGGCAAATCAATCTGCTTTCAACTGCCAGCTTTGTTACAAACAGGCTTAACGTTGGTAGTTTCGCCGTTAGTCGCACTGATGGAAAATCAAGTACAAGAATTGCGCGATCGCAATCTTCCTGCTTCCCTACTCCACAGTCAATTGCCAACAGCGCAGCGCCGACAAACTATGCAGTCGCTGCAACAAAACAAATTAAGATTGCTGTACCTGTCTCCTGAAACATTACTCAGCAAACCTGTTTGGGAAATTATCAGTCAGCCACAGATCCAAATAAACGGTTTAATATTAGATGAAGCTCACTGTTTAGTGCAGTGGGGTGATACTTTTCGACCAGCTTACCGCCGTTTGGGAACAGTGCGATCGGCTTTGTTGAAAGCTAAACCAGCAAACAGTAAAATTGCGATCGCCGCTTTCACCGCTACCGCCAACCCGGAAGCACAGCAGACAATCAAAAATGTGTTGCAACTGCAAAAACCCGAAGCCTTTCTGCTAAGTCCGTACCGTTCTAACCTGCACCTGCAAGTGCAGACAGTGTGGACGCCGAGAGGACGCAAACAGCAGTTATTAAATTTTATTAAAGCTAGACAAAATCAAGCAGGTTTAGTCTATGTACGCACTAGAAAAGATAGCGAGAATTTGGCAGATTTGTTGGAAGCAGCAGGTTATGAAACAGCAGCATATCATGCAGGTTTAAGTCCAGAATCACGACGAAAAATAGAAACAGCTTGGCTGAACAATAATATTAAATTCGTGACTTGTACCTCAGCATTCGGGATGGGAATTAATAAGCCAGATGTCCGGTGGGTTGTTCACTTTCAAGCACCTTTGCTATTATCGGAATACATTCAGGAAATTGGTAGAGGCGGACGCGACGGCAAATCGGCGATCGCCCTGACATTGATTAGCGAACCTACGGGTTTTCTTTATCCCGAAGATAAACAAAGAAAGGAATTTTTTCAAGATAAATTGCGATCGCAATACCGAGAAGCTCAGCAATTAGCCAAAAAACTGCCAGTTAAAGGCGATATAGAAGCAGTTTCTCGCGAATTTCCCGAAAGCGCGATCGCCCTTTCAATCTTGCACAGTAGCGGACAATTAACATGGCAAGATCCTTTTAATTATGCGATCGATAAATCTCCCCAGCAAAAAGCTGAAAAATTAAATTTTACCGCAGCGGAAGAAATGGCTAAATATCTCAAACATCGCGAGTGTAGGTGGCAATTTTTGCTGCAAGCTTTTGGGTTTGCCAAGGAAGCTAAATCAATGCGCTGCGGCCACTGCGATAATTGTCGATAGAATTGACGATTATACTCAAACGACTTAACCACTCCGACCAAAGAAACCGGGTTTTTTACCCAGTCTGCGGGCCCAAAGGAAGTATTGCGGTGAGAAAAACCGGTTTCTCGCTGCCCGTGCGATCGCGAACTAACTCACAGATGTTATGATGAAGATATTTGCTTTACACACTTGGCAAAAAATAGTAAAAAGTAAATGATAGAAACAGACACTGCGGCACAGATTTACAGAGTAGAAAATACAGAGGAATTCGATCGCAGTAATGTCAATCAGCGATTAGATATTTGGCTGTCAAACCAGATACCGGACTTATCCCGATCGCGAATCCAAACTCTGATATCACAAGGCAACGTCAAAGTCAACGACGAAACCTGCACCTCGAAAAAAATATCAGTAAAAACGGGCGATCGCATCCACCTCACTTTACCCGAAGCCCAGCCCACTTCCTTGCAGCCCGAAGCAATTCCCCTCGACATCCTCTACGAAGATGACAGCCTCATTATCATCAACAAACCAGCCGGATTAGTCGTCCATCCAGCCGCCGGACACGCAGACGGTACATTAGTCAACGCCCTCTTAGCCCACTGTCCCCTAGCAGAAATAGGCGGAGTTCAGCGGCCGGGAATCGTGCACAGATTAGACAAAGATACAACAGGTGCGATCGCGATCGCCAAAACCGACATTGCCCACCAACACCTGCAAGCCCAACTCAAAACCAAAACCGCCCGCCGCGAATATTTAGGCATAGTTTACGGTGCTCCTAACACCGAAACAGGCACAATAGACTTACCCATCGGGCGGCATCCCACAGACCGCAAAAAAATGGCAGTAGTACCAGTAGAAAAAGGCGGTCGCCCCGCAGTTACTCACTGGAAAATCAAAGAAAGAATCGGCAACTATTGCTTAATGCACTATCAATTAGAAACCGGCCGCACCCATCAAATTCGCGTGCATACAGCGGAAATAAAACATCCGATTGTCGGCGACCCGATGTACAGTTCCAACCGTTCGATCGGCGTCAATTTAACCGGACAAGCCCTCCACGCATGGCGGCTGACATTGCAGCATCCCGTAACCGGAGAATTAATAGAGGCGATCGCACCTTTACCCGATCAATTCAACACTTTGTTGAAAATATTGCGATTGCGCTCTCACACTTGATATTTTGGGCAGTTAACACTGGTAAAGTATTTACTATAAACATTTTTTCGCCTTCCTTTTTTCTTGATTAAACTTCTTGCCTAAATCTTTGATGTAAGATGTCAACCGCAGATGAAAATAGATGTACGCAGATGAACGCAGATACATTTAAAGATAGGAGAGCGAAAAAGGGCTTCAATTCAAGTCTAATATTTATCGGTTATATCATGTCCGGTCGATCAACCATGATATAATCAGGAGGAACAGCACCCCCATCAAATAAAGAATGCCAAAACGAATTACGATCGCACCTCATCTGAGTCCAGAAGAGCTACAAGCTCGTTTCCGTCAAGCTAAAACAACCACCCAGGCTCATCATTACCAGATTATTTGGCTGTTAGCCATTGGAAAAACCACCGCAGAAGTGATGGCAGTGACAGGTTATAGTCGTGGTTGGATTTATGAATTAGTCGGGGGCTACAATCATTTAGGACCTGAATCCCTCGGAGATAAACGTTGCAAAAATAGCGATTGTGACCCTCTGCTGAATGATGTGGAACAAGCTCAATTGTGGCAAGTCTTACAGCAGCCACCCCCCGATGGCGGGCTGTGGAATGGTCGTAAAGTGGCCGACTGGATGAGTGAACTCAAGGGTGAAAAAGTCGGTCGTCAAAGAGGGTGGGAATATCTCAAGTCCATGAAGTTTCGATTGAGAGTTCCTCGTCCAGAACATCAGGAATCAGATCTCCGCAGAACTTGCAGGAATGGAAAAAAAAATCTGCGTCGGTTCGTCTGGAAAATCAAGAAGGA
>NZ_JAUBQS010000002.1:185937-221490 GCF_036701355.1 Microcoleus sp. Pol12B3 | reverse complement strand
GTTAAACGGAAAAACTTTGGGGTTCCAACTTTTCACAACTGATAAAAAAATTCCACCCACATCTGCGGAATGTGGGTATTATAGCAAGTGCCGCGATCGCAGTAGCCCCTGAAGCTTTGGCAAATACCTGGCGTGCCGCACACCGGATGTCTGGTTTTTCCGCCGACAGCAATTACTACTTGTATCTAGAAAGTTCCAGAGATACAGGAGCGGGAATTCCCAAAGCAAAATTGCAAATTGTCCAAGTTGCTGCAAATTCCTGCATCAAAAATGGGTGTATCCAAACTAAATATGGGGAGCCAGACTCGAATAAAAGCACTAAAATGGCAGAAGATGATTTGCTTCAAAAAAGTTGGAATAGCAGGCAAACTTTGAATTTAACTCCTCCTCAAGCTGGAACTAAACTAAACATTATTTCTCGTACTCCCGGAGCCAATGGAAGCGAGACAGTCGCCGTCAAAGTCAATACAGCAAAGCTTTTACAAATTCGCCTAGAACAGCGGCAAAAAAATGCTTCTGCTGGCAAAGAAAGCGCGGCAATGCGTCTTGTAATTAATCATAACGGTCGGCAGCGTGTCCTCGGATCGCTGAACAATTTTCAAGATTGGGTGTTCTCTTATTCAATCCGAGAAGTTCGTTTGTCTCCGAACGGGCGGAATGCCGTTGTCTTGGTGGACAAGACAGAACGCACTTTTGAAGGAGTCTTGAAAACTACTGTTGTACAAGGCTTTGTTCTGTAGGCTTGCTATATTCCCAGGTCTTAACCTGGGAATTATCAAAACTTACGCAGAACTTCTATATGTAAGGTACAGACGGCGCACCTACAGATAGAGCCTGTGCGTTAGTCCCGATCGGGTTGTTAATTATTCTTTATTTTGATAATTGATATATCAATACATTTTAAAATTTCCCTCTTCCTTCCTCCCTCTTTCTTTTTCCTTGAACATCTGCCTCCTGACTATTGAAGAATGCTCAATCCTTAATCCGTGTATCCCTGTCCAAATCCATATTTTGCCTGACTTCATGCCTGCATTACCACCCGTTCCGGGAGACTGACAATAAAAGTTGAACCTTTACCGTCTTCGCTTTCGACGCTAATTTCGCCGCCGAGAATTTGACACAAACGCTGGCTAATTGTCAATCCCAAACCCGTACCTCCATACTTGCGGGTAGTCGAGGCATCAGCTTGGGTAAAAGGTTTAAATATCTGCTCTAATTGCTCGTCCGTCATGCCGATGCCGGTGTCGCTGACTCGAAACATTAAAACTTGAGAAGTATAGTTTGAACCCGATTGAAAATCATTATTTTTATTTGGTTTCGTCGGTCGTGATTTTTCAATTTTCATTCTTTCGACGCCGATAGTAATGACGCCTTTTTCGGTAAATTTGGCAGCATTGCTGAGCAAATTGAGGAGAATTTGCCGTACTTTCGGTTGGTCGGCGTACATTGTGCCGAGTTCGCCTTTTGTTTTCAGTGCTAAAGCATTACCTTTTTTTTCTACTAGCGGTTGAGCAGTAGTCATCACTTCTTCAATCATCGTTGCTACGTCGAAGTTTTCCAAATAAAGGGTGACGTGACCGGCTTCTATTTTGGAAATATCGAGGATGTCGCTAATCATATCCAGCAGGTGTTTGCCTGCGGTTTGAATTTTTTCTAAGTCGGGGAGAAAATCTTCGGAACCGGAATCTTGAGCATCTTCTTGCAGCATTTCGCTGTAGTTGATGATGGCATTGAGGGGGGTGCGGAGTTCGTGGCTCATGTTGGCGAGAAATGCACTTTTCGAGCGGTTGGCAGCTTCGGCTGCTACTTTTGCTTCGTGCAAGTCTTCTGTATATTCTGCTACGCGCTGAATGAGTTCGTTGAGCGAAACTGCCAGCATTCCCACTTCGTCGGAAGTAGTGACGGGTACTTGCAAATCAAAGTTTGATTCTTCGGTAACTCGCTGGGCGATGAGGGTGGTGGCTTCTAAGGGGCGGGCGATCGCCCGGCTGGTGTATGCTGCAAGTAGGGCTGCGATACCGGCGGATACTGCTAGAGAGCAAACCAGAATCAGAGTTCCAAGTTTTTCTGCTTCCTCGTAGGTTCTAAATGCCTCATCTGCTTTATCGCGAAAGTTGCCGGCCATTTGGGCTGAATCTTCGGAAAACTGTTTGAGTTTCAAAGCAGTTTCGCCCGTCACAAAATTGTTCAAGTTCTGCCCCAATGCCTGCTGCTGCTTCGGAGTCAAAGCAGATAATTTCGCAGTAGCCAACAATTTTTGTACTTGTTGAAAGTATGATTCTACGGTTTTGCCGTTGACTTGAGCGAACTGTTGAAGCTGTTGGTAGTCTTTGGCAATCTCGGGATTCTTCGTCTGCAACGGGGTTTGCAGTTGTTCGAGGATGCCGCTCATCTGAGCAACGCGAGTCAGGAATTCCGAGCGTTGGCGATCGAAAATTTGCGGTTTGGCCGTCAGACTCGCCAGCTCTTGCTGCTGAATTCTGACTTCCTGCACCGTGTTATTGAGGTTTGTCAGGATTTCCGCTTTATCTCGGTCGATCGCTAGTTTTTCTCTAACTTGCTGTTTGTGATAGGATTCTACTCCCCGTCCCGCCACAGCACCCAAAACGGCAATACCAATGACCAAGGCGTATCCGCAGCCGATTTTCTGCCTGATACCTAAGCGGCCCAACAGACTTTTCAACCCTATTTGAGGACGGTTATGCAGTTGATTTTTCAAAGCTAAGGTTAAAGACATGGGCAATGTACTCGTCACCTTTGAGAGGCACCATCTATATTCTAATTGATGCCTGCCGGAGGGTAAATAAAGTTCTGGCTTCGGACTAGGTTTCGGTAGTTGTAGGGTCTTTGCAGGGTTCCACAGCTCGATCGGCTTGACAGTTTGCAGCAGTTATGCGTAAAAAATTATAGCAGAAGGAAGAAGGATCTTCGGCTGCATTCAGCTTTCTTCCCTTCAGCGATGCGAGCAGGCAAGTCGCGGTTCCTGAGCGAAGTCAAAGGGTAGTGCAAGTCGCTCAGAATAAAAAAAAGCAAGAAGGAAGAACCAGTCAAAGGCATGGTTTCAGTAATTAAGAACATCCTCACCGTTTTGGTGGTTGCGATATAAGTGGTGAGTTATAAGTTGCAAGTTATGAGTTAGATTTCTCATTTAAAACTCTACTCTACTCGCAACCCACAACTCTATCGCTGTTCTCCTACTGGCAAAGTCGAAATTGTGCTATCTCAGCAGGAATTTTGGAAGCATTAGGTACGTTTGCACTTGCTGGAACGAAGATTCCCAGGCCATAACTGCAACCCTCTGCCGTCGTGCATTCCCCAGGCTTAGCAGTGATTTGATATTCGCCTTGGGATGGGGGAGTAAAAGAGATTGACGCCAGTTCGCCTGTTTTTTGACTCACAGCGATTTCCTGACCGCTTGCATCCTTGAGAGATAAGTTTAAATCCTGACAATTTCCGTCGCAAGTGGCAACAAAAACATACTCCACATTAGGATGCAACGTCGCTCTAAAAGGAGATGAAACTTGCTTGCGAACTTGGCCCAGCAACGGCACAAATACTAATTTTTGACCGTTACCTTTCCGCTGGTCAACTTCTGTTTTCAAGCGACAAATAACCGTTTTTTGGTTTTCCGTCAGTTCTTGAGCAATCGCATTTCCTACAATTGCAGTACCGAGGATCAGCGCAAGGCCGGAAATAACCAGATGTTTGAAATTCATTGATGTCCCTTAAAGTTAATTTTGGGTGATTGCAATAGACCGCTTTTGTCAGCAGTCTATTAGTTTATCTGGAGCCTATCACATTTGTTGACTTTTCCGAAAAAACAGGTCGGAGAAAAGTGCGATCGAACTCATGTCTGGTTTTAGATGAATCTGGCGTCAGCTATCGCCGAAAATCCACAGATTGCAGACGGTAGGAGCAGAACCCCGTCCTGATTGTATTGTACTAAATTAGGGCGATCGCCATCAGTATCTAGAAACCCGGTTTCTGGGCGGATGCCTCGCAGCTCAACCTACGATTTATAGTAGAGACCGGGTTTAACAAGACCTGAATCTGTCCAAGACTGTAAATCTCTGATACAGGTTCCCAGATTCCCTGTCAACAACATAATACAAATTTAAAAAAGTCTTGCTACCATCCTAAATCTTATACCAATTATTAAAAGTCAAAGCGAACCGTAAGGAACGCCAATCCCGTTTCCCTAGTCAAAATACCTCCGTTAAATCCGTTAAATCCCTTCTACAATCCATTGCCTAACTTCCTTCTTCCGATCATTTATCACTCTTCCGAAATTTCCACGCAGGAACAAACTTGGAATCTCCCCAAACGCCGCGGCGATTTTTCTTAGCTTCGGCTTCCGCTTGTTCCAGAACACTGGCACTGGGACAGTTTTTCAAGTAAGGACGGTAAACCATTGCTAATCCTTCGCGGGTCAAAACTTCTTGGGCAAATGTGCCGTTTGGCAAACGAACTTCGCTAACTTTGCGGCCGTAGCGGTCAGTATCGGTGACGGTCAAGACAACGCGACCCCCCCCTTGTTTGACGAGCTGCTGCATTCTTTGGTGCGCTAAATTGCCCCACTTAAATTGATTTTTTAGTGCTGATGCTTTGCTATTTTTCTCAGCATTTGTGTGCGCGACTTCCGGTGCATCTACACAGGCAAAACGCACTTTGATATCTTTTCCGGCGCTATCGCTGGCGACAAGGGTGTCGCCGTCGCTGACTCGCTTGACAGCATAGTTGTTGGGCGCTAACTTTTGTGGACACCCGAATAGTAGCAATAGCAGAGCAACTGCACTTAAGGTTTTTATTGTTGGGAAAAGGGGGATTTTTGTTGGGCTCATATTTCTCTGTTTTATTTAGTTTCCATCCAATTTTGCCCAGCGTGGATGTCAACTATCAGCGGTACGCTAAGTGGCAGAGCATTTTCCATCGCAGTTCTAATTTTCGGTTGCAATTCTTCCCATTCATCGGGGGGTACTTCAAAGATTAATTCATCGTGAACTTGCAGCAGCAGCCGCGCCTGATAGTTTTGCAAAATTTTGTGTACCTCAATCATGGCAAGTTTAATGATATCAGCACTAGATCCTTGAATGGGAGCGTTGGCTGCCGCCCGCAAAGATTGGGCGTCATCTCTGCTGACAGATTTAAGTCTATCGGAGTGAATGTCTTGGGGATTGCGGCCTTTTAAGTCCAGGAGGCTTTCGCTCTCGAATTTTAAATAGCGGCGGCGGCCGAGTATTGTGGTGACGTATCCGAGGGCGATCGCCTCTTTTTTTACTTTCTCCAAATATTCAAAAACTTTACTATAACGCTGGTTAAATCGTTCAATAAACTTTTTACCGTCTGCTGAAGTTTTGCCCATCGAGCGACCAAACTTAATCGCCCCCATACCGTAAATTACCCCAAAATTAATCGTTTTGCCAAACCGTCTTTCGTCCGGCGTTACTTCCTCTTTTTCAAACAGCAGTTGAGCGGTTACGGTATGCACATCTCGGTTATTTTGATAAGCTTCCATTAACACAGGTTCTTGACTCAAATGAGCCAAAATTCGCAGTTCAATTTGAGAATAGTCAGCCGACACCATCAGCCAACCTTCTTCTGGTAAAAAAGCCTTGCGAATTTGCCGCGAAAACTCGGTGCGGATGGGAATATTTTGTAAATTGGGATTGGAAGAAGAAAGCCTTCCCGTACCCGTTGCAGTTTGGTTGAAATCTGTATGCACTCGCCCGGTATCAGCACGAACTAACTGCGGCAAAGCATCGACATAAGTTGATTTCAACTTGGATAATGTTCGGTGTTCTAAAAGATCGTCTACAATCGGGTGGTCTCCTTGCAATTTATCCAAAACAGCCGCGTCTGTAGAGTATCCTGTCTTAGTTTTGCGAGACTTTTTCTGAAACTCATCCGGAATTTTTTCTAACAAGATTTCGCTGAGTTGTTTCGGCGAACCTAAATTAAACTTTCTCCCCGCTGCTTGATAAGTCTTTTCTTCTATTTCTTTTAAGCTCTTTTCTAGCTGTTGCGAGAGTTCTTGCAGGTAAGCTGAATCAATGCGAATTCCACAGTATTCCATTTCAGCTAAAACTGGTTCGAGGGGCTGTTCTACTTCCAGCAGCAACTTGTGCAAAGACTTATCGGGAAAGTTATGTTCATCAGCTTTATCTAATTCAGTTCTCAGTTTACCTACTAACTGAAATGTTGTGTGAACATCCATGCCGCAGTAGTCGGCTACCGCCGGAATACTGATGTCAGCAATTGTTTTGTTTTTGGGTACTAATTCATTGTAACTTTTGGCGACAATGCCTAAGTATTTCCTTGACAATTCGCTGAGGCTGTGGGTGGTTTCGGGATTGAGTACGTAACTGGCTAGCATGGTGTCGAAGACGACTCCGGCTAGTTTGATTCCTTGACAGCGCAGGATCGATCGATCGAATTTAGCATTTTGCAGCGCCTTCGGATAATTCTCGCTTTCCAAAATCGGACGCAAAGCATTTAAAACTGTGGCTTTGTCCAAGTTTGTGCCCGTTTTATGTCCCGTGGGAATATAAGCGAGATCCTCTTCGCCGATTCCCCAACAGCAGCCAATTCCGACTAATTCGGCGTCTCGTGGTTCGATGGCGGTGGTTTCGGTATCCCACGCCACGGGTGAGGCTTTGTCGGTGAAGGTTTGCAGCAGTTGGACTAATTCGTTTAACTGTTCGGTTGTTTGAATAATTCTGGGTTTAATTGGCAGTTTGTTTTCCTGCTGGGCGGCTAGGGTTTCTGCGGGACTAAAAAACCACAACGCATCGTCTTCTGAACTTTCAGAAGTTGCAGGTGACTTATCTATTGGGGGGTGGACATCGGGTTCGCCCACAGAAACAGGCAAGATGCCTGTTCCACTCTCCATTAAATTGATTGTGGGGAGTAGGGGTTGGGCATCTTGCCCGCCCTTTGCCAATAGTTCTTCAACACCGCCAAAACGCTTTTGAATTTGTTTAACTTTGCTTAAAAATGTTTTAAATTCCAACTTTTCCAGCATTGGAATCAAGGCTGATTCGTCAAAACCTATAAGCTGGCAATCTTCTAAGTTGATATCTAAGGGAACGTCTTGGACTATTGTCGCCATGCGTTGAGAATGATAAGCAGCTTCTTTGCCTTCTTCTAGCTTTTTCTTGGTTGCCCCTTTAATTTCATCTATAGCAGCATAAATGCCGTCGAGGGAGTTGTAAGCTTCCAGCAATTGCAGGGCGGTTTTGTCGCCGATGCCTTTAACTCCGGGGATGTTGTCGGATTTGTCGCCGCAGAGGGCTTTGTAATCTACTACTTGTTCGGGCAAAATACCGAGTTTGGCTTTGACTTCTTCCGGGCCGTATTCTTGGGATTTGCCTTTGCCCGATCGCCTGAGCTCATCGGTACTCAAATATAATACGCTGATGTGTTTGTCGGTTTCTACTAATTGAAACAAATCGCGATCGCCCGTGAGGATTTTGACCTGATAACCGGCCGCGCTGGCTTTGTTTGCCAAAGTTCCCAAAACATCGTCCGCCTCGTAGCCCGGAGCAGTTATTGCAGGTAAATTCAAATAGGTGAGCAATTCTTGCAGGTTTTTGATATCCGGCTTAAAATCTTCCGGTGTTTCTGCTCGACCCGCTTTGTAGGTGTCGTCTGCTTCGTGGCGAAAAGTGGGCGTGGCGAGGTCAAAGGCGATCGCCATGTACTGGGGGTCGTGGGCCGCCATGACTTCCAGCAGCGA
Organism: Microcoleus sp. Pol12B3; assembly: GCF_036701355.1. Taxonomy (NCBI): domain Bacteria; kingdom Bacillati; phylum Cyanobacteriota; class Cyanophyceae; order Oscillatoriales; family Microcoleaceae; genus Microcoleus; species Microcoleus sp. Pol12B3. Next base: position 213,755 of record NZ_JAUBQS010000002.1, on the reverse strand, counting down.
CTTGAGAAAGCCAAAACAGACGCTGGTGGGAATGCCCGTCGTAGTTCGCAAGCCTCCGTCTCGACTTTTGGCAAAGGCGAAGTAGGAGCGGAAGGCCAGGGAGTGACCGTCAACTAAGATGAAGGTGGGTGCTTGATTTTCCGACACAGACACAGATCCCGATCGCACGAAAGTATTTTCTCATTGTAGCTATAGCAGAAGGATGTCTGATGTTTTGAAGTAGCTCATCTTTGCACCAATTCTTGTAATGCCAAAAAACAGTAGAGTATGGAGTAGATATCTGGGTAAGTCAGACCAACTGCAACGATTCTTGCTATTCTGCGTCGATTTTACTCGCTCGCCTAAAATATCTCAAAAGGTTTCTCTACAAGGTCTTTGGGATGATAAATTTTTAAAACCCCTGATTGCCCCCCTCTCCCCGAAAACAATCGCTCTCCTTCTAAGTCGTTTTCTGAACGGACTTGCGTAAACACGCAATATTATTTGCGCTTACTCCTCTATCAACCGGAATACTTGAAGGACAGAATAAAACTATCAACTTTACAAACAGGTCTGAATTATGAACAAGGTAATGGTTACACTCATCTCTATAGCTACCCTTGGGCTAGGCATTGCTGTTCCCCTCCAAGCCAATGCTCAGCCTATGAAGCAAACAACAAAAGTTGCGCTTGAATCCCAACATCGCCATGAATACCGCGTCCAGTATCACCGCCCCAATCAAAAAAAATGGATCAATGCTGGCACTTTCCGAGATCGTGTAGCTGCTAACAAAGAGGTTCAAAAACTAGAGCATAAAGGTTATAAAGCCAAAATTGTAACGCTGTAGGCTTACACAGTAGAATAGGGAGAGAAAAGGCGAGTGTTGCTCGCCTTTTCTCTCCCTCACGATTATCATTATCAGTAAAAGCACAGGTTATATAGCAAGTCTAAATAGTCGTGAAAACGAGTCTGCTGAAGAACTTATAAAATAGTTATGGCGGTAAAACTATGAGTTATCAAACACAACGCTTTCTGGTCATTGAGGATCACCCTGAAGTGGGTCAAAATAATTGTGATTTTTTGAGGATGATAGACCCTCAGTGTTCCTGCATTATTCAGGAAACCCCTGAAGAGGGGATTGAGAAACTCAAGCAAGAGAACATAGATTTAGTAGTAGTTGACTTACAATTTGGGACTTTGACAGGCGAGGAGTCAGCCAAGCCAGGTTTAGCGCTACTCAACCACATTTTTGAGCATCACCCTCTGTTAAATGTTCTCGTCTATACCAGCGAACCAAGCTATTTAAGGCAAGTCGTGAAGCAAATATTTGAACATCAAGGGGGATTTGCTGTCGTTAATAAAATGGAAAGACGGAATGCTTTTCTAGAAGGAGGTCGTAATGCTTTAACTGGACAGTGTAAGATTCCTCGTAATTTAATGAACGAAATGCCATTGACTGATAAGGATAGAACGGTATTGGACTTGTTATGCAACCAAGCCCTTACCGATCAGGCAATTGCAGATCGGATGCATATATCCCTCAAAACAGCTCAGAACTACGTCCAGAGTCTCAAAGCAAAACTGAATGTCGATCAGCTTGATGGTCAACTTACTAATACCAGAATCGCAGTTTGCATGGAGGCAATTAAACGTAGGTTAATCGGGTAGTTCTACCCTTCTTTGTTATCATATTATGGGGTGTCCATCGTCCATTCAAGTGTTACCTGCATCCCACCTCCTTCTAATGGAACCCTTTGCCAAGCCCCATTTGGTATCTCAGCGGCAATAGTTTTCATCAGTTTAGTGCCATATCCACCACTACGACGTTTTTTGTGAGGAATATCTAATAAGATAGGTGTTAGGCTAGTTCCATTATTCTCGATCGCTAATCGGCACTGACGATCTTTTTGAGTAAGCGAGACTGAAACTTGCGTTGCCGATCCGTTTGGAGGTTGGGCATGGCGAATCACATTAGCGATCGCTTCTCGAAAAAAGCGAAAGATATCTTCTCTCGAATCAATCCAAGCACTATCAGATTTGGGTTCTCGCAAGGGTTGTAGATGCTCTTTGACAGTCAAGGTTAATTCTCTTGAGTCAATCAGTTTTTGGAGCCATTGGTGTATCCCCCGATCCAGTCCAGATTGCAGCTCTGGTGTAATCTCTAGCTTTTCTGCAATTGTACGTGTGCTGCTGAGCTGATTGCGAAGCGCAAGCCCAACTGCTTCTAATCGATCTAAGATTGAGTTAATCATGGGAGATGGATGACTGAGGGCTAGAAGCTCAATACTATCCATTGCCAATTTGAGTTCTTGAAGTGGGCCATCATGAATGTCTGTTGCGACTCGATGGAGGAGTTTCCGCGATTGCAAAAGAACAGCCTGTCGCTCAGCTAATTTCTGCTGTTGTTGGATAGACTGCCTGAGAATTGAATAAATGGCTACACCTGAACCTGTTCCAACCCAACCTAAGATTGGGATGGATAATGGAAGAATTAACCCTCGATAGAACAAGATAAAACTTAAAGCTACATAGCTTCCTACCAAGATCGGAAGAAGCCAGCCAACCAGCAGATGAACAGGTATAAGTTTATGCTTTTTGTCTTGGCTAAGTATATATAGGCTTATGAAGTCAAGACCCAAAGTTGTGATGATGTAGTCATACCAATTCGGGATTCTTGTCAGAAATGAATGGGTCATCAAACTAGCTATTTGATTAGCTTCTACTTCTGCAACAGACATCTCCCCAAATGGAGATAGTTCTCGATAGGTTTCAAATCCTTTCCCTTCGGGAAGATCGATTAATACAAGTTTATCCTGGAGCTGCTGAAGAGATTGGGGGTCAAAGGAAGGATTACAGTGTTCTATCTCTAGCTGAGAGGAAGGACAGTGAAAATGAATATCAATACTAGGAAATGTATCAGCAGGACCCCAAAAATTAATTTGAAAAGATAAAAGAGTTTGTAAATTAGTAAGGTTTTGAAAACCTTTGATATTTCCTGAGTTCATATAGAATTTTTCTAAGGCCATCGTTGCCACAGATTTAACCTTATGATGTATATTAATATCAGGATCATCTTCATAGCTAAAATAGGAGAATAACTCGGCTTTGCGAGCTGGGCTTTCTAAGCTTTGTGGATGTGCTGCATATCTGAAGTAACTTACTATCTGCTCTGGGGGAAGAGAGGGGTTTATACTTTCATTATCTAAAGGAAGTAAATTATGATAATCATTTATTACTGAATTTTCTGAGGGTAAGTTACTTGGACGAGCGACCAAAACAATCTGCTTTGAATATTTACTAATCAACTCTTGAAAGGGATGTTCTAACTGAGTCTCTGTATCAAGCTCTATGTACTGGCTCATTTGAGTAGGCAAATTTATGATTACAAGCTTTGCACCACTGTTGATTAATTTTTTCACTAAAATTGCATAGAAAGTATTCAGTTTATATAAGTTATGAAAGTTATATCCTAAAATGGCAGGCTGCTCGATCTTAAGCAGTAGAATTTCTTTTGGCATAAGCCCTGGCTTATGCAGTCTTATTAGATGATCCTGGATGTCGAGTTCCATTTTATTGAGCATAGGTAAGTTGCTAGATACTGCACAGTAAAACAAGCTCCAAGCGGTTACTAAGCCAATACATATTGCGGGACGATATCTGATAGTGTTCATTATATATTTCTATTATTTATTTATTTAGGTGGCTCAGTCCATATAAAATTGTTGGCTTGAGTGGGATTCGGTTTAAAGTTACAGACAAATCTTGTGAACACTGTCTCAACCGCCAACGATCCAATTTTGTGCTAATCGTTCTCTCATAGAGAGTACCATTCATATAAAACCCGTATATTGAGCGGACATTATTGCCGTAAATTTATAGTTTCAGTTTAACCGAGCCTCCTTGTCCAATAGCATCAGTAATTCGTCCAGCCCCAATCCAGGCTTAGGTTGCTGTGGCTGGGATATCTAACAGACTCAATAAAAATAAAGTTTGGCATACAATACGAGATGCAAAAGGAAGCATGAGCCATTTATTCTGAGTTCAATAGTGCAATTCTGACATTGGCTTTTGAGGGCGAATTGTCTTCTCCAGTATATAGCAATTCACGGTTTGGTGAGGTACACCTAAATAGCTGTAAATCTTATAGAACCCATTGGGAATCTGTGATGATGAGCTAAGATCAGAAAAAATGTCGTACTCCCGCAGCTTAAGCGATAAAGAGTGGGAACTCATCGAGCCATTATTACCACGAAACAAGAAAACCAGACCGCGTACTCAGTCAAAGAGAGAAATCTTGGATGTTATCTTCTATGACTCGCAAGCGGTAAACCCACGGGTGGTCAGAAACCGGGCTTGTTGCATCATAGTGCGTTACACCTCGCAGAAACGGTAAAAAACCCGGTTTCAGAAGGTTGTGATGCGTAAGTCCCAATCTCAAATCTCAAATATCAAATCGCTTGACTGTGCAGCTTGGCTGAGAATAGTAGAAGATGTTAAGTACGATTCCCTGCGGGATAGCTTCGCTTCACGCAAATTTACCAACAACTGCCGATCGAAGCCTATGGGTGACATTAACCGATGCTACGAAATCCTCGAAATTGATCCGGGAGCTTCCTTAGAAGAAATTAAGCGCGCTTACAGGGATTTAGCGTTTGTGTGGCATCCCGATCGGTTTGCCAACAACGATCGCCTGCAACAAAAAGCTCAACAAAGATTAACAGAAATTAATCAAGCTTACCAGCAGTTGCTGTCGTTTCTGAGTCAGCCTGAATCGAGGTCGATCGAAAAACAGTTTCCGCAGCCACCGCCCCCTGCGCCGGAAAAGCCGCTGAGAAGGCGTTCTCGAAAATCAGTCGCTAGGCCTAGTTCCCAGCGCCGTCAAACCCGCCCAAAAGCCACCTCGAAAAAATTTCAAACTCAAAAGAACTCTTCAAGCAAGAAACGATTTACAACTCAAAATCGCCAAGCGCGGCGGGGAAGAAAGCAACCAGGGCAAAGGGTTGCGAGGGAAGCGCCGCCATCTCAAAACTATCCAAAGATTATCTCGAAAAGGAAAAAAGAATTTTCCACTCAATACTCAAAACTGCGAAGCGCGCCGAGGGAAGTGCGGCCATCTCAACACTATTCAAGCTTCCCTTGGTGGCCGCTGGCAATCGCCGTGGCTAGTTACGCTTTGACCGGTTGGATTTTGACTGTATCAGCCGCCCCCCTGTGGATGTGGGCTTTAATCTGCGGTGCAGATTGGCTGTGGGCCGCGATTTTGCTGGCGGAGGGTTCAGCAACGCCTAGAGTGTGGCTGGCGGCATTAGTTTTGGCTGGGGCGGTGGGGGGGTCGATCGCCGGTTTTCAGGCGGGAGGAAGGGTAACAGGGGCGGCTTGGGGCGCTGTGGGATCTGGTTTGGGGGCGATCGCCAGTTCCGAGGCCGAGTCGCGGGCTGTGGCTGCTGTTTTGGCGGTAGCGGGAGTGCTGACAGTGGTGGGATTGATGGCTGGAACTGGTTCTGGGAATTGGGTCAAGGTGTTGGTGGCGGCCCTCTGTTGGGGGGTTGTGGGCTTGATGTGCGGGCTGGCGGCGGAAGTAGGTGGGAATTCTGGGGGCCCCGTCGGGCTCTCTGGTGCGATCGGGCTGGGGATTGGGGCGTGGGCTGGGGCTTTTGCTGGGGCGGGATCGGGGGATCTCGTCCAAGCCTTAGCTATCGCCGGGTCTAAGACTGTTTATGGGGCTTGGGCTGCGATCGGCATTATTGCTGGAGTTGTGGCGCGGATGGTAGCTGCAGAAAGGTTGATCCACACTAGCAGCGGGCTTTACACGGTTATCCTGTTGGTGGCTACTTCGGGTTTCGGGCTGTGGCTGGGAAGTTGGTTGGGCGATCGTATCTTTTAACTTAGTCATCAGTCATCAGTCATTAGTCATGAGGGAAAATTACCAATTATCAATTACCAACTACCACTTCCCCATTATTCTCTTGTCTAGCAACAACTAACACAATTAGGATGTTATTAATTGCTGACACCCTTCCTTCTTCCTTCTTCTTTCTTCCTGACATCCGTTACATCCCGTACAGTGCTCGTTGCCGAACTTCCTTATTCCTGACATCCGTTACATCCCGTACAGTGCTCGTTGCCGAACTTCCTTCTTCCCCTAGCAAATCCGTTGCCGAACTTCCTGCTTCCTCCAGCATAAATCCCAGGACTTATCGCTTTTCAGTAGCGCTTCAAACTCAGCCCTTGGCAAAGCCTGACTGAAAAGATAGCCTTGAATTTCGTCGCATTCGTGTTCGCACAAAAAATCAAGTTCTTGCTTATTTTCTACCCCCTCAGCAACCACTGTCATGTTCATGCAGTGTGCCATTTGAATAATCGCTATTGTTATCGCTGCATTTTGGCGATCGTCTGCAATATCGCGAATAAAACTCTTGTCTATTTTGATCGCATCAAACGGAAAGAGTTTGGGATAACTCAAAGAAGAATATCCCGTTCCAAAATCATCAATTGCTATCCTAATTCCCAGATCTTTCCACACCGTAAAAGCTTTAGCTGCTGCCATTTCGTCTTGCAAAACCAGACTTTCCGTCAGTTCTAATTCCAAACACTTGGGATCGAGGCCAGTTTCTGTTAATATCTCCCTGACTCTTTCCGTGAAATTTTTGCGCTCGAATTGACGGGCGGATACGTTAACTGCCACTCGGAGGGGCGGTAAACCTTCTCTTTGCCATGTTTTAGCTTGCCTGCAAGCAGTCTCTAATACCCATTCACCCAACGGTGCAATCAAGCCCATTTCTTCAGCCAGGGGAATAAATTCCCCTGGGGAAACTCGCCCCCGTTCTGGATGATTCCAGCGGAGCAAAGCTTCAGCCCCAATAATTTTACCTGTTTTAATTTCTATTTGCGGCTGATAGTAAATTTCAAACTCTGAGCTTTTTAAAGCATGGCGCAAGCAAGTTTCTTGAAGAAGTGTATTGATAAAATAATTAGCATTTTTTGCCGTATAAAAATGATAAGTATTGCCGCCTTTTTGCTGAGATTGATACATTGCTATATAAGCATTTTTCAGCATTTCATCTCCGTCGATGCCGTCACCGGGATACAAGCAGACACCCATACTAGCAGTGACATACACTTCACAATCTTTGACAATCATACCTTGGGAGACAAGATCTAAAATGTTTTGAGCAATCTTTGCCACATCCTGTTTTTCTGCAACAGGTTTAAGAATCAGCGCGAATTCTGCCGCTTCCAAACGAGCAACAATATTAATGTTTTCCATGCAGTTATTTAGCCGCTGGGCGATGGTGCAAAGCACTGAGTCGCCGATATCGTGTCCCCAGGTACTGTTAATGCGGTTGATTTTATCTAAGCTAAGCGTGACAACTGGAACGAATCCTGACAATTCTTTTTGACCATCTAATACTCGACTTAAATTTTCTCGCAAAAATGAACGATTCGGCAGGTTCGTCAAGCTGTCATACTGATGTCGGTAGAGTGCCAGTTGAATAGTTGTGTGCAAGTTTTTTTCTTCAAATGGCTTGACAATATAGCCGAACGGTTTTGTACTATTAACTCGTCGCAAAGTAGTTTCATCGGCATAAGCTGTCAGATAAACTACGGGAATTTGAAAGCGCAAGCGAATTTCTTCGGCTGCTGTAATGCCGTCGATTTCTCCTTGCAGGTTAAGATCCATTAAAACTAAATCCGGGCGCAACTTGGCTGCCGATTCAATCGCTTCTTCTCCCGAATAGACCATGCCAGTTATTCTATATCCTAGAGATATCAAACTGTCGGAAATGTCTTCCGCAATGATGCTCTCGTCTTCAACTATCAGAATTTTTTTGTTAGACACTAATTTTTTTCCTCAGAGTGCAATTTAGGTTGACAAAAGGTTATTCTAAAAGTTGTGCCAGCAGTTTCTAACAGTTCTATTCCCCCCCGGATTTGCTTGACTAAAGACCCGACGAGTCGCAAACCCAACGTTCGGGCTTTTCGATAATCTAAGTCTTGAGGAAAACCAATTCCGCTGTCGCTCACGGTTAGCACGCAAAGTCGATTTTTTTCCAAAGAGAAATCTATGTTAATTTTACCTTTAATTTGTCCTTTAAAAGCATATTTGAGAGCATTTGTCACAAGCTCGTTGATAATTAACCCGCAAGGAACTGCCGTATCAATATTAAGAGAACACGGCGCAATATTTGTTTGCAACTTAACGCCTTCTGCATGATTTTCATAAGCTTGGAATAAATTGTGTGCGAGATTTTGGATATATTCAGCAAAATCAATGTTTGACCAGTCTTTGGAGTGATATAATTGTTCGTGAACCAGAGCCATCGATCTGACTCGGTTTTGACTTTCTTTTAACATTTCACTAACGTGGCTGTCTTGAATGTAGCGAGACTGAAGTTTCAGCAGGCTAGAAATAACTTGGAGGTTGTTTTTGACGCGGTGGTGAATTTCTTGGAGAAGGACTTCTTTTTCGGCGAGGGAGGCTTTGATTTGATCCTCATCCCGTTTGCGCTCTGTAATGTCGCGTACTACAGCTTGGAGAAATTTTTGTCCGTTAATTTCCATTGCGTTTAACAGAACTTCTGCGGAAAATTCTGAACCGTCAAGTCGTTTGTGTACCCACTCAAAGCGACAGCTACCTGTTTGCAATGCTGCCGATATTCTCTGTATTGCTAGACTGGATGAGTCTTGTCCGCTCGGCTGAAATTGTGGGGAAAAGTCGCTCAATCTCTTGCCGTAAAATTCTTTGGTGTTGCTACAGCCAAATATTTTTAAGGTAGCGGGGTTGCAGTCAAAGAACTCCTTTTCGTCAAGCAACATTACTGCGTCGCTGGTGGCTTCATAAAGGCTACGAAATTTGTGTTCTGATTCTTGCAGCGAGCATATCAATTGGTTTTTTAGAGCTTCTGCACGCTTGCGGTCGGTAATGTCTATTCCTACGGAAACCGCAGCAGTTCCCTGATGGTATTTCTGAGCTACTATCAAATAGTTGCGGACGAAACCGTTAATTTCAATGTCTATTTCTTGCCAGGTTTGCTGAGATGAACTCTCAAAAAAATTTCGGATCAGTTCTCCAAAAGTCGAGCCTTTCTCGAGAAAGTTTATTTCTTGACCGACAAAGCTTTCAGGAGACAGGTTGAATGAGGTTGCTAAGTGCTGGTTGACTCCAATATACCGCAAATCTGAACTGATCCAAGAAATCAGTCCCGGTACCGCATCCAAAACGGCGCGAAGTTGGTCTGTAGCTTCTTGGAGTGCTTGTTCCGATCGCTTGCGATCGCTAATATCTGTCGCCGTTCCGAACAAGCCTAAAATAGCGCCGTTTTCAGCTTGGTTGACGATGCTGTTGACGCGCAGGTGGACGGGAGTACCGTCTTTACGAATCTGTACTGTTTCGTAAAGAGAATTAGCGGTTTGTGGCTGAATTTTGGTTCTTGCTAAAAGTTGAGCAAATATTTCTCTTGGTCTACTTGCTTGATCTGGAACTAAAAAATCGGTGAAGTGGCGTCCGATCATTTCTGGCGGTTCGTAACCGTAGATGCGTTTGGCGGCGGAATTGACAAAAGTCAAGAGGCCTTCAGTATCGATCGACCAAATCAATTCTTGGGAGGTTTCTACGAGGTTGCGGTACTTTTTTTCGCTTTCGGCAAGTGCTGCATTGAAAAATTTCGTCTGCTTCTGAAGTCTCTCTTCTAATTCTTGATTTGCCGTCTCCAGAGTTGCGATCGACTGCTCGCGCTCGCTAATTTCAGTAGAAACACCCACTGCCCCAACCACTTCGCCGTTTCCATCTCGCAGCGCTGCCGATCGAATTTCGTGAATAAAATGCCTCTCTCGGACGTTCCAAGTGCGATCGTTTCCTGCTAACACCTCGGCAATATTTTCTAAGATATCTGGCTGGCTGCTGTAAACTTCAAAAATCGAAAGCCCGACAGTTGCACCGGGTTTGAGTCCCAATTTTTCTAATCCTTTTCCTGCTGCAAGGGTCAACTTGCCTTCTCTGTCTGTTGCCCACAGGAAAATTGGCGCACAACTGACAGCGGCGTGAAGGGTTTCGTTGGCTTGTTTGAGCCGATCGATTTCTGCGTGAAGCCGATCCTGGGTGGTGTTTAATTCTACCGTTAGTCGATCGGCTTTTTGCTGCCAACTGGCAGCAGCATCGCACATTTCTGCGAAATGGCGAGAACGACAGATGGATTGGTTGCAGTGTGACATGGTTACTCTAGGGCGCACTGTGTATTTAACCCCAGCCTATCTTTTAAGCATAAACTTTTTAAGTCAAATATTACAATTAGCAGGAATACTCATCCGACCAAGATGCGATATATTAAAGATACTTTAAATGATTCAGAAATTACTGCTAGATTGGGCTTTTGGGCGACTGTTTAGAAATTTATAATAAGCTGAATAATGCCTGCCAGTCGGTATTTTTACGGTAACTATTTGTAGTATTGGAAAAAAAAGTTCCGCATTCCTCGGCTTGCACAAGAACTGAAATTGTAAATTTATTATATTTGTTTGCGTAGATTCACGCACCGAGGAAGAGAGAATCGGGAAAATTGAAATATAGGCAGCCCCTGAATGGTTGGGAGGTACTTAATTTGTGCAAATCATGAGGTCGATTCCTTCTTCTTTCTGCCTTCTGCCTTCTTCCCTATTCCCTATTCTCTATTTCTTCCATCCGCTACATCCGTGGAGCGAATCCGTTGCCGAACTTCCTTCAATTAACTCCCCAAATTTTGATAGTTTTGTCTATACTGCCACTGATAATAGTTTCACCATCGCTGCTAAAAGTAAGACAAGTAACAGAGATTTGATGTCCGCTGATAGTGTAAAAATTTTCGCCCGTACTGGCATTCCAAAATTTGATATTACCATCTGCACTAGCGCTGATAACAGTGCGTCCGTCGGGACTAAAGGCGATCGCATTTATCGAGTTAAAATGCCCTGCCAATGTGATTGAACTATCTGGATTCGATAGCTGTCGCAGTTGAATGTTTCTGTCCCAGCCGCCAGTAGCCAAAGTCTGCCCGTCTGGGCTCAAAGCCAGACAATTCGCATAACCCTTAATTGTTTGAGAGCACTCTCTGCTGCGGAGGTTCCACAGCTTAATTGTACCATCAGAACTGCTGCTAGCGAGAGTTTGTGCGATCGGGCTAAAAGCAAGACTAACAATTCCTGCTTTATGAGCTCCCCAAGTTAAAAGATTCCCAAAGGTACAGATTAACTTTCCCGTCTCTAAATTCCAAATTTTGATAGTAGTATCTGCCGAACCGCTGGCGATAACTTGACTGTCGGGACTGACGACAATTGCGCTAATTTCCGCTTCATGTCCGAGGGAAGTATGCTGCAATTCTCCTCCCTGCCAAATTTCGATCGCGCGGTGTTTTGGAGTATTTCTGCTCCTTACAAACACTTCACTTTCTTGGCTCAGGACAAAAGTTTCTTGAGCGCGGGGATACTTGTCAACAGTATAGAGTATTTCTCCTGTATCTACATCGCAAATTCTAATTATTTTCCCGTGCAAACTCGCGGTGCGAGATCCTCCGGGACTAATCGCAAGATTTGTTCCAGTTTTCACAGTGCGGATGCAGTCAAAAAGCTTGTAAGGCACGAAGTCTTTTAAAGCTTGGCGCACTAGAGGTTCTGTCCTCGATCGCAAAATTAAATAAGCAACTCGCTGCACTTCTGCTGCGGGGTCAAGCAGCGCCTCAATTGCTAAATTTAAACCAGCGCCTCCGTATTTAGGAGCATCTTTAACGGCGGCAATCCGCGACTCGATACTAGGACTGTTGAAGCGCTGCTTTACCCCCGCGATGCCTCCCAAAACAGCGCCGGCGATCGGGATTTGACTTTGACCGCCGAGGACGGCATCATATTCTCTAGGTTGGTTAGGATTGTCGGGCATCATACGATTTTTGATTTTTGATTTTTGATTTCAGAATTGGATGACTAAAAAAAGCAAACTTACGCACGGATAAATCGGGGGAATTGTTATCGGATACTCAGTTGTAATTTTCTGAGCCTATGAATCCGGGGGCTTGTAACCTGGCTGCTTTTGGTGACGCTAAAACCGCGTTTAAGAGCGCAACTTCTAACTTATTGACGGTTGGAGTTTATAGTATTATAATCAAATCAGCGTTTCACACAAAAATCCGAAAGTGATATGTCACACTTCACAACGATCAAGGTTCAGATCAAGAACGGCGAACTGCTGCATCAAGTGTTGGAAGAATTGGGTTATCAAGTAGAGTGCAATGTGCAGGTGCGGGGTTATCGGGGTGACAAAACTAATGCCGAGTACGTGATTCGGCAATCCAACGGTTACGATTTGGGTTTTCGCCGCAGCGGAGAGGATTACGAATTGGTAGCGGATTTTTGGGGCGCTAGAATTAACCAGCAGGAATTTGTCAATTCAATTAGTCAAAAATACGCGCGAAAAAGTTTGATGGCGGCGGTGCAATCAGAGGGTTTTAATGTTGAAGAAGAGGAAACTTTGGCAGATGGAACGCTGAGAGTTGTAGTGGGTAGATGGGTTTAAGACTCGCACTTGATTAACTCGTTTTTAGGTATCAAGAGGAATCACCATGTGGCGATCGGCGATCGTACTAATTATCCTGGCGCTGGTAGTTGGCATTGTGGGCGCGATCGCCCTTGGAGCATACCGCTGGCATCTCGGTACCAAGGAACTGCGAGCCAATCTGGAAACTGCACGCTTGCCGATTAAACCTCTGACATTTGATGCGCGGGAAATCGCCGATTTACCCCAGCCAGTGCAGCGCTACTTTCGCGCGGTGATCGAGGATGGACAACCGCTAATTGCAGCAGCGCGGGTTTCCCACGAAGGCACGTTTAACATGAGCGAAACCGCAGAAACATGGAGCGCCTTCACCTCAACTCAACTCGTAATTACTCAGCCCCCTGGCTTTGACTGGGACGGGCGAATTGCCATGATGCCCGGTATCAATGCGTTCGTTCATGATGCCTACATTTCTGGCGAAGGCATCCTCCATGCAGCGCTGCTGGGCCTGGTGACTCTGGCGGATATCCGCGGCACTCCAGAAGCTGCACAAGGGGAACTGATGCGCTTTTTCGCGGAAGCGGCTTGGTATCCGACGAGACTGCTGCCGAGTCAGGGTGTTCGCTGGGAGGCGATCGACAATTCTTCCGCCAGAGCAACACTACAGGATGGCGACACCGCTGTTTCCCTGGATTTCCGCTTTGATGAAGCAGGGCTAATCGCCACTGTCCGCGCCGAGGCCCGCGCCCGTACAGTTAACGGGGGACTGGTGTTTGCGCCCTGGCAAGGCCGCTTCTGGGACTACGAATTGCGAGACGGTATGCGGATTCCCCTCTCCGGTGAGGTGGCGTGGCAACTGCCTGATGGCTCGCTATTGCCCTACTGGCGCGGCCGCATCACGAATGTTGCCTATGAGTTTGCACGATGATTCTAGTTTGTGTTGTAGGGTGCCCCGGTTTCAACTGCCTCCTTCATAAAGAGGGTACCTTTCCCCAAAAAACCCTACCTCAAAAACAACTTATAAGCCGGATTTTGACTCTCATCCCCATACTGATAGCCCAGCGTATCCAAAAAAGCCTGCCATTCCTGCATCTCATCGGGCGGCACTTGAATTCCCACCACAATTCGCCCGTAATCAGCCCCATTATTTCGATAGTGAAAAACGCTGATATTCCAGTTAGGGCTCATCGAACCGACAAACTTCATCAACGCACCCGGACGTTCGGGAAATTCAAAGCGATAAAACAATTCATGATCTGCCAGCATCGAACGCCCGCCCACCATATGCCGGACGTGCAATTTCGTTAATTCATCATCAGTTAAATCCAAAGTCTTGAAGCCACAATCTTCAAAACTTGCCGCTATCTTCACCGCATCGGCACGGTTTTGAATTTGTACACCTATAAAAATATGTGCTTCTTTTTCATCCGCAATTCGATAGCTAAATTCAGTTAAATTGCGCTTTCCAAGACACTCGCAAAACCTGCGGAGACTGCCAGCTTGTTCGGGAATTGTGACTGCAAAAATGGCTTCGCGGCGTTCGCCAAACTCGGCTCTTTCTGCTACAAAACGCAGCCGATCGAAATTCATGTTCGCGCCGCAAGCAACAGCAATTAATGTTTGTCCTGCGATTTGTTCCCGTTCCACGTAAGCTTTCGCACCAGCGATCGCCAAAGCGCCTGCAGGTTCTAAGATCGATCGCGTATCTTCAAAAACATCCTTAATCGCCGCGCAAACATCATCCGTATCCACCAAAATAATCTCATCCACATACTCCTGACACAACCGAAAAGTTTCCTCCCCCACTTCCCGCACAGCAACGCCGTCAGCAAATAAACCCACCTGCGACAAACGCACCCGTTTACCCGCTTTCAGCGATTGATTCATTGCATCGGAATCGATAGGTTCGACGCCAATAATCTTAATTTCCGGCCGCAACCGCTTGACATAGGCCGCAATTCCCGAAATCAATCCGCCGCCGCCAATTGCCACAAAAATCGCGTGAATTGGTTTTTGATGTTGCCGCAGAATTTCCATGCCGATCGTACCCTGTCCAGCAATCACGTAGGGGTCATCAAAAGGGTGAATAAAAGTCATACCTTTTTCCGCCTCTAATTGGCGCGCAAAGGCGTAGGCATCATCGTAAGCATCCCCATGCAAGACTACCTCTCCACCACGGGCTATCACCGCATTTACCTTCACCTGCGGCGTCGTTACGGGCATGACTATAATCGCGCGAGTCCCCAAGTGGCGGGCGGCGAGGGCGACTCCTTGGGCGTGGTTGCCGGCGGAAGCTGCAATCACACCTTGTGCTAGCAAATCCGGCGACAGTTGCGCCATTTTGTTGTACGCACCCCGCAGTTTGAAGGAAAACACCGACTGCATATCCTCTCGCTTCAGCAAAAGTTTATTGTTGAGCCGTGCTGATAGATTCGGGGCGCATTCTAAAACTGTTTCTTGAGCAACATCGTAGACGCGGGCAGTGAGAATTTGTACCAGGTAATCGCAAAGCATGGGGTTAGCAGGTTGGTTGATGCCGGATGGTGGGATAATTGTAGGACACTTGTGTTAGTATTTTGCGGGGAATTGGCGATCCTTTTCGAGGGCTTCGCTAACGGGCGATTCCCTGCGGGATAGCTTCGCTTCACGGAAGTTATCAATGATAACTTTTCCGTTTGGGAAAATACTGAAAACGCGCGATCGAACTTATTTCGTCGAGTCAGCGGGGAAGTTGAGTCGCACTCAGGTGGAGTACGATTACAATAAAAGCAGCGTTAGATAGCAAAAGCGCGAAAATATATAAAACATACAATCAGGGTATGGAATTTGAATGGGACGAAATCAAAGCAGCTATCAATCTCAACAAGCACGGTGTAAATTTTGAAGAAGCAAAGACAGTTTTCTACAATCCGCTTGCCGTAATTTTTGATGATGAAAAACATTCCCAAAATGAGCGCCGTGAAATTATCATCGGTCACTCTCAAAACAATCAGTTGCTGCTAGTCAGCTATACTGAACGTGCAAATACAATCCGTATCATTAGTGCCCGTATAGCCACTAGAAAGGAGCGTGAAGACTATGAAGAAAACGCCTTTTAATGAATCTTCAAACTCGGAAGATGACCTTTTGTCAGAGTACCGCTTCGACTACAAAAAAGCCAAACCCAACCGTTTTGCAAATCGTAGTGGAAAGCCACAAATGACAGTCGTTGTTTTGGATGAGGATATTGCCCGGATTTTCTCAACACCAGAGGCAGTCAACAAGGTGCTTCGGGCACTGATTGAAGCGATGCCTCAAGCAAGTAGTGGGGATACAGTTTAAAGTCCTAAAATACGGTAATGTTTGGGAACTGCACCCGCTGGTAGTGGGAACAGAATTTCGCAGACAAGGAATTGGTCGATCGCTCGTAGCTGATTTAGCAGCAGAAGCTAAAAACCGGGGAGGGATCGTGCTCTGGGTGGGTACCGACGACCAAGACAATCAAACAACACTTTCAGGCATCAATCTTTATCCTAACGTTTGGGAACACATCGCCAAAATTAGAAATTTGCGCGGTCATCCCTACGAATTTTATCAAAAAATGGGTTTTGCGATCGTGGGAGTGATGCCCGACGCCAACGGAATTGGCAAGCCAGATATTTACATGGCAAAGCGGCTGTAAACTTTAATGTAGGTTCTAAATTTACTGGCCGGTGGCTTGC
The DNA here is from genome assembly GCF_036701355.1 of Microcoleus sp. Pol12B3. Classification (NCBI taxonomy): domain Bacteria; kingdom Bacillati; phylum Cyanobacteriota; class Cyanophyceae; order Oscillatoriales; family Microcoleaceae; genus Microcoleus; species Microcoleus sp. Pol12B3. The sequence continues at coordinate 197,558 of NZ_JAUBQS010000002.1, read as the reverse complement.
CAATCCAACACTGAGCAAAATTAGTTCTTGAACGTTTCCCATAAAATCGGTCTAGTCGGGACGTGCGAACCCCGTTAGAGGGTCGCTAATAAACAAACCCAGAACTAACGAATCCATCACCGTATCCCAGACAGGAGTCAAACGCTCTGCATCGTCAACCCAGTAATCAAAAGTAATCAAACACTGAACATTAGAACCCAATCCAATACAGATTCGCGAAAAAGCTTCCCGCTGTTCTGGAGGGTCGATAAACTTAAATTCCGTCCAAACAATACGGGCAGTTTGCCGCTTCAATTGGATAATTTCCCCAAAAGCGATCGGATTCCGCGTATCATCTTCAACCACCTTCTGTAATAGCGGCACCAGCGGAAACTCTCCCCAGTTACCAGGTGGTAGCAAATTAAACGAAACCTCCAAACGACAATCATCATCGGGCGGCTTTTTATCCGTAAACCGGAACGAATTAGTATCCGGTTCAAAATGCCAATCTTCCGGGACATCAAAGCGGACTGCACCTCTTCCTGCTACAAAAATTCGAGTTCCAGGCTTTGACTTCCAATTGTGGTCTTCTTTGAGTTCTAGAGTTTCCTTGAGCCATTCTTGCTTTTTGCGCTTAGACATAAACAGAACACCAAATTGCTGCTAATGTGTAGTTTTAGACCTTGCAAACACATTTTAACTCTATTTTGCTCGCCGTTTGCTCAAATATAACAATCCTTACAAAAATTATGAATTCCTCTCTTCTCTATTCCTCTGTGTTCTCTGCGCCTCTGCGGTAAAAAATAATTTATTTCACAATTGGCTAACTTTTATTTTTCACTCTTCGGAATCACAGACCTAATTCCGCCTTTATTCCCAGCCGCATCGCCCTTATAACGCGGGATCACATGAATAGCCGCGTGAGTGCGACTTTGACCAGCCTGTTTATTAATATTTATTCCCACATTAAAACCGTCAGGATGAAATTCTTTACTTAACATCTCTTGTACCTTATTAGCCATAAACCAGCAAGCCGATTGCTCTCGAAACGGAAGTTCAAAATAATTGGCAACGTGACGCTTGGGGATGATTAAAACATGACCTTTGCTGGCGGGATAACCGTCAAACATCGCATAAGCTGTTGCTGATTCAGTTAGCAAAATTAGGTTTTTATACGGATTGCAGAATATGCAGTTATTAGTAGAATTTCTTTGATGGTTGTAATGCACGTATTTGTAAATTTCGCAAGACTCATCTAGGTGAACAGGCTTAAACGGAAGTTTGACAATGCACTGATATGTAGGTTTTTTGTGGACATAATGTTCTCGAAAGCCTTCTTTTTTGATATCCCTTCTCACAGCAAAATACGCATTCCCTCCCGGTTTCAACAGGTGCGACACTTCCATCAGGACATTAGCTTGTTCTTCAGGAAACAGAACATTCAAAACATAAAAGCAAATGATGGTGTCGAATTTATCTTCCGGGAATTCCGGGAAATAATAAGGGTCATAACCCGCAATATCGAAGCCTTTTTGCTGCAACAATCTAACATCGCTGCCCAAGCCGCACCCAAAATCTAAGACTTTCCCTTGCAGCAAGTTTTTATCCAATAAAAATCTTGCCGGAAATGACAGATAAATTCTTTCGATTGCCGTCAGGTGGCTAAATTTATTTTGTTGCTTTTTCATGGCGGCATGAATTTGATTTAAATAAATATTCTTCCGTCCGCGCACCATCTGGACGAGAGTTTGTGTAGTACCGATTTCAAGATCCGAATGTTATCTAAAAATTTTACCATTATTGCAGTTTGGCGATCGCCCCTTTTTCCACCAACACCTTACCAGTCACCAAATCCCGCACCGTCGCCAACAAAACCCGTTTCTCATCCACCTCAAAACTCACCGAAACCCTGTCAATTCCCAATACCCCGGGCGGATCCAAATGCGCTACGCAAACCTGCTGGTGGTGGCTTTCCAGAGACCGAAAATCCGTTTTTTTGTTGAGCAAGCTGCTCGTCATTTGCCCTTTTTCGTTAAAAATAACCTCCGCTTGCGATACCTCCGCAACTTCCCCAATATCTAACCGAATTTCCCTTTGCCCTTCCATTGCCACTTGCAGCGTCAACTCTTCGGAACTTTGACAGGGATACTTCATTTCCTTGCTAAATATCGGCGAATAAGCATAAGCTTTAGCATAAGGTTCCCAGAGGCGAATGGCATAGCTGTGGCGCAAATAATCGTCAACACTCGCTAATTGTGTCAACGCTAAAGCACCGTGTGCCACTGCTTCAAAAGGCTTGTCTCTTTGGACTTTTTGCCGCCCAAAATACGAAACCACTAAATTAGATACAGCCGGGATTAAAGAAGTTCCTCCTACCAGCAAAACCTGTTCGATATCTGCTTTGCCGATACCTTTTCCCTGTGCAATACTCAGCACTTCATCTAAACTTTCCCGCAACTGTTCTAACAACTGCCTAGATTCCAGAATTTCCTCAAGCTTGTCTCGGTTTAGCTGCAACTCGTAAGACATAAAATTTTCATCGTCAAACCAGCTTTCCTTCGCCTCATTAACTTGAGAAAGTTGAATTTTTAATTTTTCCGCTATTTCTAATAAATTTTGCCAGCCAACTGGGCCGACTTCTGCCCGCGACGAACCAATTTGCCGCAAATAATCTTCGACAATCCAGATGTCAATATCTTCGCCGCCGACATAAGCATCGGATTTTGCCAATACTTCGGCACGCACCCTCCCCAGCCCCCCCTTGAGAAGGGGGGGTAAGGGGGGGGTAAGAGCAGTGCGGACTAAACTTAAATCTAAAGTTCCGCCGCCAAAATCAACTACTAAAACTATAGATCCGGGACGTTTTACTGCATATCCTAGGGCGGCGGCTGTGGATTCATCTATTACGTGAACTTCCGCAACTCCCAAACTTTCTCCTAAGTCGCGAAACCAATCTAGATATCGCTCAAATGCTCCGACGGGTACTGTAAAAATTACTTTTTCTGGCTGTATATTATGTAAATATAATTGTTTCCAAATAGTCTTAATAAACTGTTCTGCTAATGATTCTGCTGTGTAGGTGTCGCCGTCGATATTGCGGGGCGGTGGCTGAAAGTCGGCAGCTAAATTGCGTTTAAAAGCTTTGAAAAAGCGGTCTGGCTGGGATTGCCCCAAACGCTGCGATCGCACTTTTTCTCCCAACACCAATTCTCCGACCTTTTTCACAAACACTAAAGTCGGCACTACAGATATTTCTCGAACATCTCCGCTCAAATTCTTCGTTTTAAAAATGCGGGACATCTCGCCCAATCTCAAAGTTTCTGGTGTTTGCGTATCCGGGTTAAGAATGCAGACAACCGTATTGCTGGTGCCGAAGTCAATGGCAACTGTAGTCATGTTAATTTTAGATTTTAAATTTAATTTTTCATTCCTGCTGGCAGGGTGCGACTAACTTTAGCAGGAGCAAGAATTCGCTCTCCCTCCCGATAGCCGACAAACCGAATATAAACTAATTCTCCTTCGGTTATATCCTCAACATCCGGCTGGTGCAACTGCGGATTGTAAGCAGTTTGTTCCCACGCAGAACCGATTGTTTGAAAATCCCAGCTTGATAACAGGTTTTCTAAGGGAGTAAACAAAGCTGAGAGATTTTTGGCGGGCATATCCGGCTTGGCTTCAGCCATTTTGCGGGCGGCGGGATAGTTGGTTAACAAAGTTTGCAACTGTTCAAAGGTCGCGCGGCGAAAATCGGCAGTTAGTTGAGCTTTTTGCTGGTGCAATTCTTCTCGCAGCCGGAAACACTGCTGCCTCAATTCTTCTATTTCGGTGGGATTAGTTGTGATTGTAGCCGACATTGGCAGCGCGCTCAAAGTGCGATCGAACTCTTGAAAATTCAAATTCAGCACTGTTGCCAGCCGTCTCAGTTGGTCTAGCGTGAGTTTTCCCACGTCTCCCTGCCGCACTAAGCGCACTCCAAAGCGACTTAAACCTGCTTTTTCGCCTAAGTCTTGCCAATCGAGAATGTCTAGCTGATTCATGCGTTCCCGCAGAATTTTATCGTACTTAAACTCGATCGCATCTCCAGCCTCAGATGCAGCATAAAGGTAGACTAAAATGAGAAAAATGCCCCCGACAGCCAGCGCGAAGCTGAAGGCAGGCACTGTTGTTACATCAACTGTTGCACCGAGGATCTCAAACATCTTTAACTCTTCTAAACCTGTTTTAAAGTCTGCGTTTGTTCAACGCTCAAATTTTCTTCGCCTTCGTAGTATTCTGGCAGCAAGTCTTGAGATTCTATTTTTCCGAGGGCTTTTTCAATTTCGGCGGTGGTCTCAGTGCAACTCGAACCAGTGGCGTTGAGGACGGTTTCGGTAATTTTGCCGTCTTTGCCGATGCGGTATTCTATTTGGCGGTATTCTGCCATAATTCTGCCTCTTGGTTTAATGCTTGAGTGTTGACTGCTGAGGATTGAGTTATATTATAGATTCTATTTACCAATTATTCTAATGAATTTTTGTAGCGACAATGCAACCGGGGTTTCGCCGGAGATTATGGCGGCGATTGCAGCGGCTAATTCCGGTGCTGTGATGTCTTACGGAGATGATGAATATACGCAGCGTTTGCAAGTTAAATTTTCGGATTTATTCGAGACATCGGTGACTGTTTTTCCAGTAGCAACAGGTTCTGCTGCTAATGCTCTGGCCCTTGCGGTTATGACTCCTCCTTACGGGGCTGTTTACTGTCACGCGGAATCTCATATTAATCTGGATGAATGCGGTGCGCCGGAGTTTTTTACAGGCGGTGCCAAGTTAGTCACAGTAACAGGAAATCATGGTAAAATAGATGCAGAGACTTTAGGAAAAATACTCGATCGCGCTGGTGCAGGTATCGTCCATCACGTACAGCCCGCAGCCGTCAGCATCACTCAAGCAACGGAAGCCGGCACAGTCTACAATCCAGCGGAAATTTCCCATATTTCGGAAGTAGTTCGCGCTCACAATTTGCACCTGCACATGGATGGAGCTCGCTTTGCCAATGCTGTCGCCAGTCTTGGCTGTTCTCCGGCTGATATCACTTGGCGCGCAGGTGTGGATATTCTATCGTTTGGAGCGACAAAAAACGGCGCAATGGCTGCGGAAGCTGTGGTTTTTTTTAATAGAGAATTAGCAAAGACTTTCCCTTTTTACCGCAAGCGCAGCGGGCATCTTTTCTCAAAAATGCGGTTTTTGTCGGCGCAGTTGGAAGCGTATATAACGGATGATTTGTGGCTGAAGAATGCGGCTCATGCAAATAATATGGCAGCCAAATTAGCCCAAGGTTTGGCGGAAGTTGAGGGAGCGAAGTTTTGCCATCAAGTTGAAGCTAACGAGATTTTTATTCAACTTCCAGAATCGGTAATTACAGCGGTTTTAGCTGAGGGTTTTCTGTTTTATCGGTGGGATGAATGTACTGTTAGACTGGTAACGGCTTTTAATACTCTAGAAGCGGATGTTATTGCTTTGGTGGAAGCGGTTAAACGACATCAATGATTAAAATGTAGGGGCGGGTTTTACAAATAATACCGGCCAGCTATGAACAATCTAAGAAACCCGCCCCCACTTAACAAATAATTCACATCAACCTTGATTTATATAAATGCAAAAATAGGCGCGGGGATTTCTCGTTTGATGGGGCGGGTTTGAGAGATTGTTGGTTATTTACAATTATTGTTTGTGAACCCGCCCCTACATTTTAAATGCGAAAAATAGGCGCGGGATTTTTAGTGTGATGGGCGGGTTTGAGAGATTGTTGGTTATTTACAATTATTGTTTGTGAAATTCGTACCTACAATTTAATAGATTGAGGAACAGGTTCGGCAACTGCGGCTAGTTCTGGCTCAGCTTCTTCGAGGTGTGCTTCTAAAAGCGCCAGATTCCTCATGTTTGATTTATAAAAAGCATCGAAGATATCTCCGACTAAAGGTACTGAACCAACGACGGCTTCTAGACCGATATTGTAAATCATTTTCCCTAGAGTTTTTTGGGGAATGTTGAATCGAGTTGCTAAATAAATTAGGTAGGCGGAAAAAGCGGTATCTACTATGTCGCCCGCACCTGGAACCAAACCGATAATCGGATCTAAGCCGATGCGAAATTTGGTGCCGGGGATGCCAATGGCGGTATCCATCAGGCGGCTGAGTTTGCGGATGCGGTTGAGGGTGGCGAGACGCTCTATGTTGTTCATATTATTATTGTTGAACTAGGTTGAAAATTTGAAATCTGTCGGAAGACGGAAAAAAAACATCTAGAAACCGCTCATTTTCCATCTTCGCTAATATGCTGAATTCCCCATTCGTGCATGGCATTAATAATCGGTTTGAGACTTTCGCCCAAAGGCGTTAGCGAATATTCAACTTTTGGCGGCACTTGCAGGTAAATTTCCCGGTGTACAATCCCGTCTGATTCCATTTCCCGCAGTTGCTGCGTCAGCATCTTCTGAGTAATGCCGTTGACAGCTCGTTGCAGCTCGTTAAAACGCTTCACTCCTGGAAACAACTCCCGCAGAATCAAGACTTTCCAGCGCCCGCCAATCACCTCTAGAGTTCGTTCTACCGGGCAATTTGCTCGATCGACCTTTGCTTCTGTGACTTGCATAGTATCTTTTTGGTAAGTACCGCACTTTTAAGTGCGTACTATCCATAATAGCTTAACTAGGTTTAAAATAAAAACATCAAAGAAATACCCGATAAATTTCACTGAGGATTCAGAAGATGATTACCGTTAGAAAAAGTGAAGCAAGAGGACACGCTAATCATGGTTGGCTAGACAGTTACCATACATTTTCTTTTGCCGGCTATTACGATCCAAATTATATGAACTTTCGCTCTTTGCGGGTAATTAATGAGGATTTCGTTAGCCCCGGCAGAGGTTTCGGCACTCACGGGCACAGCGACATGGAAATCATTACTTATGTATTAGAAGGAGCATTAGAACACAAGGACAGTTTGGGTACTGGTGCAGTGATTAAACCCGGTGAAGTGCAGCGGATGAGTGCAGGTACTGGTATCCAGCACAGCGAGTTCAATAACTCGCAAACAGACCCGGTTCATTTGCTGCAAATCTGGCTGTTACCAGATACAAAAGGCTTGCAGCCGAGTTACGAGCAGCGGGAGTTTCCCCTAGCAGAAAGGCACGGAAAACTGCGCTTAGTGGCGGCACGAGATGCGAGAGATGGTGCTGTGAAAGTGCATCAAGATGTGGATTTGTATGCGGCTGTTTTGGATAAAGATTCGCGGGTTTCTCATACTTTGCAGCCAAATCGTCATGCTTGGGTGCAAGTTGCTAGCGGGTCGATTTTGCTTAACGGTTTACCTTTGAAAAATGGCGACGCTGCGGCGGTTAGCGGCGAGTCTGAATTGGCGATTGAAGCTACGGAAGATGCTGAATTTTTGCTGTTTGATTTGGCATAGAATTGGGCAGCATATATACTAAGTAAGGTGCATAATTCGCACCCTACTTAGTGATATATAATGTGCGTATTTCCCACCCTACTGAGGGTTGGTTACTACTTAGGAAATAAGTAAATAGGAGGAAGACAGTAAATTTTATTTATGGTACTTCTAGTAAGGGATAAGTCTTTAGGATAAATTTTTATGCAACAAAACCAGATCGCCAGAAAGCATCTTATTTGGAGCCTGATCACTGGTTTAGCAGTCGGCGCGATCGCGGGCGCACCCCTCGGCTGGATGGCTAATGGGTATTATTCCGAGCAGCGTTTGGCTCAAATTCTGATTTGCCGAGAAAAGAATAGAGATCAGCCAGTGGCTATTGTTGAGGCTAGGTGCGGTTCCCGATTCTAAATTTTTCTGCTAGCCAGAGGGCTGTGTCAAATATTTTTATGCTTGTGCAAATGTCGAAAGTTCGATCGCGCAGGCGGTTTGGCGTTCTCAACCGTCAATATGCCACAAACCGGAAAAGTTATGCGTCAGTTGATATGTGGGTATGTTAAATTTACACGATAATGAATTACAGCAGAACAATTCCGGCTATTTTGAGTGCTACGATCGCCCTGAGTTCGATCGCCCTCATCCCACTGACATCACCTCAAATCGCCCTCGCATTAACCGCCGACAAAGTTAAAACCGTTGCCCAACAAATTACTGTTCGCATCCAGGGGCCAAAAGGCGGTTCAGGAGTAATTTTAGAAAAGCAGGGCAGCACATACTATATTCTCACAAACTGGCACGTTGTCGATAAAGCCGGCGATTACGAGGTTGTAACTCCGGACGGCAAAGCTCACTCTGTATACTATAGCCTCGTGCGGCGAATGCCCGGTGCGGATTTGGCCGTCGTGCCGTTCAGCAGCACTCAAAGCTACCCCCTGGCTCAATTAGCCAATTCCGCAGCAACTAAGGGAAACAAGGCTTATGTGGCGGGCTGGCCGATATCCGGCGGTTCTTTGAGACAGCCGATTTTCATCGCCACGGAAGGTCAGCTTACCGGCCGCCAAACTCCTTGGAACGGCTATACTTTGGTATACAACAACTTAGTGAGAGCCGGCATGAGCGGCGGCCCAGTGCTCGACGATGCAGGGCGAGTTGTCGCAATTAACGGCATTGTCAGGTTAGAGGACAACTCCGATAAAATCGTGGCGGCGGGGATAGAAATCAATACTTTCATGAAATGGCGATCGACTATTTCGCTGCCAGTCGTTCCCCAATCTCCTACTGCCGGGAACCCGAAAACTCCGGCAAATAATGCGCCCCGCACGCCCGCAAGTACGATCGCCTTTACTGCCACAAATACCCTCAAAGGACCTTCGGAAGTTGTCAGTTCCCTTGCCCTAGCTTCCGCTTATTTTACTACAGGAAATAGCAACGGCACTATCTCAGTTTGGAATTTTCCCAGCGGGCAATTAAAAACTACCCTGCAAGGTCACACGGAAGCCGTAAACGCATTGGCCGCGAGTGCCGATGGCAAGGTGTTAGCTAGCGGCAGCGACGACAAAACTGTGAAAATTTGGAATTTAGAAACTGGCGCGGTTGTACGCACTTTGAGCGGGCATTCCGGTGCAGTTTCGAGCGTTGCCGTTAGTCCCGACGGTCAATTTGTAGCCAGTGGCAGTTGGGACAAAACGATTAAGATTTGGAACGCCAAAACGGGGGAATTGCTGCGGACTTTGACCGGGCATTCTGGGTTAGTGAATGCTGTTGCAATTAGTCCCGATAGCAAAACTTTAGCTGGTGGCAGCAAAGACGGCTCAATAAGGTTCTGGAATTTAGCTAGCGGTCAAGCAATTCGCACGATTAGCGGCAAAAGCTTGTCTGTTTTGTCGCTAGCTTTTACTCCCGACGGCAAGAGTTTAGCTGCGGGAAACAGCAATGGTACAATCGGTTTGTGGAATGCAGGAAACGGGCAGTTAATTCGGCGTTTAAGCGGGCATACTGACGGGGTTTGGTCGGTGGCTTTCAGTCGGGATGGCACTACTTTGGTTAGTGGGAGTTGGGATAAGAGTGTGAGACTTTGGGATGTGCGATCGGGCGAATTGAGAGGTAATTTGAGCGGTCATGCTGGCTACGTTAGCGCTGTGGCGATTAGCAGCGACGGTAAGACTATTGTTAGTGCCGGTTGGTTGGGGGAAATCAAGATTTGGAAAAGGAGTTGAGATTTTTTTGAACGAACCCCGAAGGCGCGTTAGGCGGAGGGGCGCGTAAGCGCTACTCAACCTAGAAACAGCCCCGCGTCTGTAGCGAAGGCAGCTAGTGGAGGGTTCGGTTAAGCACGGACTCTACTGGTAGGATGCGTCAGTTGGTAGCGATTCGATGTATGTCGGCTAATCATTTCCGCGCTTCGCACCGTACTCCCTAGCATTTTGCTTCAAAGTACGCTCGACCCTTATGATAGATTTGGTTCTTGCCAGACTACACTGGAAGACAAAATCAAATTAAAAATTTCGCCATAAATTCGATCGACCCGCCGATCGGGCGGGACTCTCAACTTCGTGGAACAGGCGTCCCGCCTGTGGTTGGCAAAGTAAATCTAAAATCTAAAACCTAAAATCGCGTGACTTCTGACAAATGATTGAAGTAGAACACTTAAGCAAAACTTACGGTTCGACCGCAGCGATCGCGGACGTGTCTTTTTCGGTCGAATCAGGAGAAATTCTCGGTTTTTTGGGGCCAAACGGCGCGGGCAAAACCACAACGATGCGGATTTTGTCGGGATATTTGCCGGCATCCAGCGGTACGGCCCGCATCGCCGGCCTCGACGTTCACGAAAACTCGATGGCCGTCAGACAGCGCATCGGCTATCTGCCGGAAAACCCGCCACTGTATCCTGAAATGACTGTGGAAGGGTTTCTGTTTTTTGTGGCCAGGATTAAGCAAGTACCTGCAGGCGATCGCGCGCGACGAGTTACCTCCGCGATCGAACGCTGCGGCCTGGTTGATAAACGCAAAGTTTTAATCCGCAAACTTTCTAAAGGATTTCGCCAGCGCGTCGGTATCGCCCAGGCGATCGTCCACGACCCCCCAGTGATTATCCTAGACGAACCAACCGTCGGCCTCGACCCCCGACAAATCATCGAAGTCCGCAATTTAATCAAAAGTCTTGGCGGCCAGCACACAATCATCCTTTCCACGCACATTCTGCCGGAAGTCAGCATGACTTGCAACCGCGTTACCATCATCAATCGCGGTAAAATCGCCGCTGCGGGTAGTCCCGAAAATTTGATGGGAGAGTTGGCGGTGGGAGAGGGCTACGAACTCGAAGTCGAAGGCGAGGCAGATTTGGTAAACAGTCTGCTGTTGCCTTCTTTGGAAAATTTGCCAGGAGTTCGATCGGTCGAATTGATTCCAAGCCAGCAATTTTTAGTGAATCGCTGCCGCTTGCGGGCCTTGTGCGAACCGGAAAGAGAACCCGGACGAGAAATTGCTACAGCTATCGTCGCCTCTGGATTTGGACTCTGCGAAATGCGCCGCTCTCGCGCTACTCTCGAAGATGTGTTTTTAAGGCTGACAGCGGCTGAAAAGAAACCGGAAGAAAATCTGGTTCACAGCGAACCGGAGGTCGATCGAAATCTCCAAGAAGCCACACAAATTCAAGATTCGATCGCGGATTCTCATCAATCAGAATCACAACCGACGATCGTCCCGGACAACCTGCCCGTTTCAAATAAACCAGAGTCGCTCTATGATTCTCATTCTTCAGCATCGGAAGCAGTTGTAGAAACTGAAGAGTTGCTTGATTATTCTCATTCCGCATCGGAACCAGTTGCAGAAACTGTAGAGCCGATAGAACATCCTCAACCAGAATTAGAACCAGTTGCAGAAACCGCAGAGTTGATAGAACATCCTCAACCAGAATTAGAACCAGTTGCAGAAACCGTAGAGCCGATAGAACATCCTCAACCAGAATCAGAACCAGTTGCAGAAACCGTAGATTTGAGTGAAGCGAAGCATCTCAGTTTAGGTGTCACAGGAACCCGAGGCTCTTACTCGCTACAGATCTCTAAACAAGCAAGCAGGATGCTCACTTTTGTAAAAAATGTTTTTTATAAAAGTGAGAGACTCCCGATAGAACCTTCTCCACCAGAACCGATTGTCGAAAATCTAGAAGTTTCAGAAACCGTAGAGTCGATCGACTATTCTCAACCAGAATCCGAAC